>CACXDP010000146.1 GCA_902766445.1 uncultured Coriobacteriaceae bacterium | reverse complement strand
GCTCCAGCTCCCGCTCGTGGTCGATGTCAGCCCGCGAGCCCGAGACATCCCACAACACCGTGAGCGCACGTATTGGCGTCACGTCTTCCTTGGCCACCTCAGCCTCCATTGCGGACGCGCAGAACCAAGTCGTTCCCTCCGCATCACGCTCAAGCAAGGCAAACGAAGCCGGGAGCTCGGGCAGGGCAACGCGCACGCTTTCGCGCGGCTCGACGTCGTGCTCCTCGACCTGAATCCGCCAGACGCCCCGGGCCTCGGTCATACGCAGATCGCCCAGGCCGCTCACGACCGGCGCGGGGGCATCAAGCATGTCGACATCGATGTGTACGCTACGACGTGCAAGTCGCTCAGGAGGCATCGGCAGGTCAAGCGTCGTGGAACCGTCCCGCGCCATCAAAAGCGGCGCGACGTAGCTGAGCCGCACATGTCTCTCTCCACGTGCCGGCACGGGATAGACGCGCGTACGGTAAACGTTGCCGCGCACCGCCTCCACGAGGCCGGGATCCACACCACGGCGCTGCTCCGTCTCAAAAGCAACGCGAGCACGCTCGCGCTCGACCACCACGCCATCCACCATCTGGCCATCGATATCGAGACCATAGCCGCACACCACGGCACGGTCCGGCATCGGCACGGCAAGCGCCGCGCTCTGAGGACGGCCGTTGGGATTGCGTATCGTCATCGTCTGTGTGACCTCGGCAAAGAGGCCCGTCACGTGAACCTCCACGTCAAGACTTTCCACGCTACAGGACGCCTCGTCTCTATCAACGGGAGTCACGTCCAGCCAGCGCTGGCGCACGGGTTCTTTGCTGAACCAACGCCTCTTCCACTTTCGTCCTGTAAACGGCCCAATCATGCTAACCCCTCTCGTTCGTCGCCAATGGCATGTATCTAAGGTATCACGAGGCGGGGACACAAATGTCACCCGCGAGGGGACAATTGCGGCTTTGCGGTCGGCATTTGCTGGCAGTTAATGAAACCGGAGGAGGAATCTCTTAGTCTGAAGATGGATGCAGAATCGGCAAGGGATGACATATGGACCTGGTACGCCGAGTGACTCTGTCCGACGATCGGCGGACGCATACAGTGGAACGTTATCCAACCGGCAACTCCTTTCAACAACACCACCACGCTATAAGTGACATTCTGGTATGGTAGTTCGACATGTAACGAGTCGGGCTTTGACAAGGAAAGCGAGGAGAACGTGCAGGACAATAACGAAGAGAGTCAATTCGTCCAAGGGGCAAAGAAGCTTGGGCGTTCAGCCCTAAATGCCACCAAGCAAGCAGCTGGGGATGCCGCAAAGAAAGCGTCGGAGAAGACGAAGGAGGTCACACGCAACGCATCAATCTCGGCCAAGAAATCCGTGATTGCGAAGTTGCAGAATAGTATTGAGGAGGATGAGGCTAAAGCTAGCACACCATCCGACGCCAATGGCGCAAAACCCAATAAAAGCGCTCAGGTTACCAAGCGTAAAGTGCCGCTAATCCCCATCCTAGTGATTGTTGCGGTGGCTTTCGTGGCTATCGCCATACTCAGGCCTGCAGTGTCTTCGGTCTTAGGCGCTGAGGACTTTGAGACGAAGAGCCAGTTGAAGGAGTCGGTTGAGATTGACGAACTCTCATCAGCTAAGTTCACCTACAAGGGTATTGCAGAAAAGCATAGGGACAACAGCGACGATGTGGAATACAGGGTGCTTTACGAGACAAGCGTAACAGCCAGCGTCGACATGAGCCAACTCGACTTCAAGGTAAACGCCAGAGATCACACCGTGACTGTGGTAATCCCCGAGTACAAACTCAGCTTCTCTGAGCCAGAAGGCCTTAAATATCTGCCGAGCAATCCACATGCAGAGCTTCAAGAGATTCTCAATTTGTGCAAGGAAGACGCTGAACACGAAGCAAAGAAATCGAAGACATTCAACAAAGCGACCAGAGATAACATGCATTCGATAATCGAGGCTCTCACAAAGCCCATTATATCGAGCAAGGGATACACGCTGGTCTGGGCCGATAACGACGAAGGGTAAAGGTGGCGACAATGAGCGCAGTGAAGAGGACCATTGCACCAATGCTAGGCATTCTGCTTGCCGGAAGTCTCATGGTTGGGTGCAGCAACAAGGCGCAAAGCAACAAGCCCGACTTTTCCGGCGTCGATGAGGTTTGCAATTTGGCAACGTACGAATGTTACTATCATAACGTCGCTGACGGTTCAAAAGATGCGTCGGGTATTTTTGCACCATTGCTAAACACTGGCTATAAAAAGCTCTGGATTGAATACGACGGCGTCGCAAAGATTGGCATTGACTTCAGTGACGGCGTAAAGGTCGAAGACCCAAACGCCGAGAACGTTGTTAAGGTGCATATCCCCGATGCAAAGGTACTCGAGGTCTCAGTTGACCGAGACTCTATGACCGACCCCATAACGGAATCGGGCTTTTTCACCGAAATCACCCTCGAGGAAAAGACCACGGCATTCGAACAGGCCCAAAAGGAGATGCGAGAGACTGCTGAGAAAAACAAGGCGCTCCTGAACCAAGCGACCGAACGGGCAAAACAAGTCATCGAAGGATACATCATCAACGTAGGCAATACTATCGGCCAAGAATACACCGTCGAATTCGTCTAATCACGTCATTCTTTTATGCAAGTAAGGAGTCGCTCGCCCGTATGCACTTGGGCGAGCGCTTTCTTGCGTCGCCAGACGATTCGCCGGGCATCACCTCGCATTTCCTTTGAACACCGCCGCTTTGTCGCTATCGTCGTGCTGGCACGGGAGCACGTCACATGCCGTTTTCAGAGGGTCACCCCTATATGTTGAGTTAGACTACGAATCTGGTTGTCTTCTTGCTCATCTAGACACATATAAATGGTTGAGTTAGACTACAAAACATCATGTAATACGGTTGAGTTAGACACATCCAAGGAGACAGGCATGCTCGCTCGGAAGGCGTATGGAAGACTGCTCGACTGGAAGCACAAGGACGCCAACAAGGTCCTCTTGGTGGACGGCGCACGACAAGTGGGAAAGACGTTTCTCATCGAGCAGTTCGGCCGCGAGCAATTTGATGAGCTCCTAAAGATAGACTTCCTGAGGGACGAGTATGCGCCTTACGTATCCCATGCTCACGACGCACGAGACCTAGTGGAAAGGCTATCCCTCTTGGCGGGGCATAAGGTGGAGCCCGGCAAGACGCTCGTCTTCTTCGACGAGGTGCAAGAGGCACAAAACCTCGTGACGCTCTCGAAATACCTTGTGGAGGATGGGCGTTTCCGCCTTGTGATGTCTGGGTCGATGCTGGGAGTCGAGCTCCGCCACGTCAAATCTTTCCCAGTGGGCTTCCTACATGTCGAGACGTTGTTTCCCCTCGATTTCGAGGAGTTCTGCCGCAACCAAGGCATGACCGACTCGCTATGGGACCGCATGAGGACGCACTTTACGGCAGCGCAACCGCTAGAGAGCGCTCTGCATGACAGGCTCATACGTCTTTTCAGGCTCTACATCGTGGTGGGAGGGATGCCTGCCGCCGTACAGACATACATAGAAACTGCGGGCGACCTAGGTGCCGTAAGAGACGTGCAGCGCGACCTCGTGCAGCTCTATCGAGCCGACATTTCCAAGTATGCGCGGGAACGGACGCTGCAGGTAATGGCCATCTTTGACGACATCCCCAGCCAGCTCGACAAGGAGAACAAGCGCTTCGAGCTGAAATCCCTACGCAAGAAAGCCACCTATGAGCGTTACGCAAACGACTTCCAGTGGCTCGTATCGTCGCGCGCAGCCCTAAAGACCGTAAACGTGCGCGAGCCAACAACCATGCTTCGCCGCACCGAGGAGCCAAATCGGTTCAAGCTCTACCAGTCAGACACGGGAATGCTCGTGAGTAGGTATCCGCTCACCGTAGCGATGGCCGTCATCGCGGGCGAAAAGGACATCAACTGTGGTGCCGTCTACGAGAATGTGGTGGCACAGGAGCTCGCCTCGGCGAGAATCGCGCTGCGCTACCACCGCCACAGTTCACGTGGCGAGGTGGACTTCATCGGCGAGACACCGAATCGCGAGGTCGTACCACTTGAAGTGAAGTCTGGTAAAACGTACAAACGTCACGTAGCACTCAACAACCTCCTCTCTGTGGAGGAGTTCGGTGTGCAAAGCGCGTACGTACTCTCCGAGGCAAACGTGAGCGTCGAGAACCGCGTGGCAAGCAAACCCGTTCGCTACGTACCGCTGTACCTCACGCCTTTTGTAGCGGCAAGCTTGGTCTCGGAAGATATCGGCGCGCAAGAGGAGCTCGCGCGCATGGGATTGGAAACGCAGAGCCTCCTCGTACCGCCGCCGGACCTATCAGCGTTCTAGGGGTGCCCACAGTTTGCCCGAATGTACAGCCTGAGGTCCCAGTCGACCAAGACCCGTCAGTAACGAAGCAGGGTTGTGTAGCGTTGTGGGAAGCGGTAGCAACAGGCGCACGTGAGTTAATATATAGGATTGCAACGTAGACCCCTAGCGTGGAAGATGGTACCACATGGAAGAGAGCGAAGCCCTTCTTGGCACGACGCCACCAGAATTCATGTTTTTCCCCATCGTCGGTGCGTTCATCGTCTTGGGTTGTACCGCATGGCACATCTATACGTCCCGCCGCGACGGCAAGCGCCTCGGCGTTGGTTCGCTCGTGTGGTCGGCATTCATCACGGCGGTGCTCATCATGCTCACGGTCTGGTGCTCGAACCAGCTCGTCGACGCCGAAGAGCTGTATTGGATTCAGGCTGTCGTGATACTCACGGCCACCGGCTCGCTCCTCACGCAACGAGAACGAATCTTTCGCAAGCTCGACGCGTGGGACGAGGCGGACCTCCTGCGCCGTGGCGTGGGACAGACTGCGCGCACCATTCGTGACGTGTGCCTCATCCTCGTGGGATCCGAGATGTCACGTCGCGCCCTCGAAGTCCCCTGGAACACCTCGATCGACAAGATAGCCCCCGCGCATGTGGCCATCGAGCTCACGCTCATCGTTATCGTCGCGTTCATCACCTACTTCCTTTCGCAGCGCCGCGCAATCGGCCCAGCGATCGTCTTTACGACCTGCATCGCAGTCGGCATCATCGAGCACTTCATATTTGAGTTCCGGCGTGCTGCCATCCTGCCCATGGACGTCCTCGCCCTCACCACGGCGGCCGAGGTCGGCGACCAATATACCTATATTCTGAACACGGATGACATCCGCGCCCTCATTTACGGTGGCCTGGCCCTGCTGTGCGCGAGCTTCATCCGGCCAAACCGCATAACGAGCACGAAGCGCCTCGTGACCGACCTGTGCTTCAACCTGCCGCTCGCCCTGGCCTTTGCGCTCGCGCTCAGCTGGTGGATCGCCGTGCCTAACTATCGCGAAGACTTCGGTCTGGAGATGAGCTACTGGAACACCGAGGGCAGCTACAAGAAGCAGGGTTTCTTGCCTTCGTTCATGCTCGCCATCGAGGACCTGCCCATCGAGGTGCCCACCAACTTCTCGGAGGAACAAGCACAAAAGGTAACGAAGGCTTACGCCGAGCAAGCCGAGACGCTCCCTGAGCGAGCTACACGCCGCGCGGAATCCACCAAGCAGTTCGAGGAGATCAAGCCTTCGATTGTCATCGTGATGAACGAGACCTTCGCGGACCTCTCGCGCCTCAACGAGCTCTCTTGCGGTTACCAAGGACCGCAGTTCTTCAAGAACGGACTTAACGATGCGCTGATGCGCGGTCAGCTCGGCATGTCAGTGTATGGCGCCGGTACCTGCAACAGCGAGTTCGAGTGCCTCACTTGCAACTCCCTCGCGTTCGTGGGGAATGGCAAGTATCCGTACCAGATGTTCAGCTTTGACGAGGTGCCCAACCTCGCGCGACAGCTATCCGAGGTCGGCTACAAGACCACGGCCATCCACCCCAACGACCAAGACAACTGGAATCGCCGCGTGATTTACGGCGACATGGGCTTCGACAAGTTCTACAACACGAACAACAGCTTCGAAGGCGCGCCGGGGCTCCACTCGGGCATCACCGACAAGGCCACCTACGAGAAGGTCATCGAGGTGCTCAAGTCAAGCGACGAGCCGCAGTTCATCTTTGACGTGACGATGCAGAACCACGGCGGCTATACCGGCAATGACATCCCACCGGAGCGCATGCTCAACTACACATTCCCCGGCATTCCCGAGGACCCCACGCATCAGCTCAACGTGTACCTCTCGTGCATCCAAGCCTCCGACGAGGACCTCGAATGGTTCGTCGGACAGCTGCGTGAGCTGAATCGGCCCGTTGTGCTGGCGTTTTTTGGCGACCATCACCCCAGCTGCTCCAACGTGCCCAACGACATGTACTTCCCCGATGAGAAAGAGCTGCAGCATCAGGCGCGCGTATACCAGACTGACTACGTCATCTGGGCGAACTACGACGTCGCAGGTACCCTGCAGGAGGCGACCGTGGACGACTGCGGCGCCGACCTGCTCGGCACGCGCACGCTCGACCTTGCGGGCGCTCCGCTTGACGACTATCAGTCCGGGCAGCTCGTCGTCCATCAGCGCCTGCAAAGCATCAGCGGCATAGGCTACATGGGGACCGATGGCGTCTGGCACGTCCCGGGGACCTACCCGTCGCTCGACACCACCTATCGCGACGAGGCAATGATGGACTTCCTGCGCTTCGGCTCCAAGTTTGTGGACTGGGAGAAGGAGCTGGAGAAGCAGGCAGAGGCGTAGGAGCGCCGCAGCGTTTTGTTTCGTTTGGGGAAAGTTCATCGAGAGGACTGGCAATTCTCTAGCGTTTGTGTACAATCCCGAAAGCTTTTCTGTAGTACCCGAGTTGATTGGATGTGTCATGCGTAAGGTTAAGCAGTTTGACGGCAAGCGCCACGTGTACGACACGACGAAGTCCACCGAGCTGGGCACTCGTTCGTTCGGCGCGTACGGCGACCCCGCAGGCTACGAAGAGACCCTGTATCAGACTCGTCAGGGCTTCTATTTCGTCGCTGGCAAGGGCGGCGATCAGTCTCCATACGCGGCTGGCGAAGACGTGCGTCCCCTTTCTGAGGACGAGGCAACCGCTTGGCAGGCATAGGCGACTGACCGTTTCACTAGTCCCCCCTCTCTCCTTGGACGAGGCGGGCGCGCGACCGTTTGGCTCGCGTGCTCGCCTCGCTCCTTTTCTTGGTAAAGCCGGCGAATAGACAGGAGGTGTCGTGATGGACATCAAGGAAGTACGCGACTTCTTTGCGAAGGACCGCTATGCCACCGAGGCGTGCGGATGCGAGATCGTTGAAGGGCAGCGCGGGCACGCTGTGTGCGCCTTCGACATAGACGACAGGCACCGCAACGCGATGGGGGCGGTCATGGGCGGGGCGGTCTTTACGCTGGCCGACTTTGCCCTGGCTGTGGCCTCGAACGTGGACGGGCCGCCATCCGTATCGGTGAGCAATACGATCGAATTCTTGTCGTCAACTCGTGGGTCGCGGCTCATCGCAACCTGCGACAGTGACAAAACCGGACGCAGCATCTCTTTCTATACGACGATCGTGCGCGACGACCTAGGCATTGTGGTGGCGCGTATGTCTGCCACGTGCTATCAAGTCAGCGCGCGGTAGCGGTGGGGTATACTAGTTAACCGCTCAAAAGACGCGAACCAAGGGGTGACATGGACACTACGCACGAGGAAGAGCAGCGGCATCTGAGCGAGGTATACGCGACGATTTGTTCCCTGCACGACGAGCTGACCACGGAGCTGGAGGAGCGCCATGCCACGGCTGCACAGGACCTCAAGGACCTGAGCGACGAGCTGCGCCCCGACACGGCAGGCATCGAAGCCGACGAGACGATGGAGACGCTCGCGGCCATCGAGACGCTGAACGCCGTCATCGATGCGTACAATCAGCGGCATGACTTCGCCCTCGAGCGGCTGAGCCGCGTTCTCGTGCTCCTGCGTCAGCCCTACTTCGCCAAGGTGCGGCTCAAGATGCGGCCTGGACGACCTGCACGCGATGTCTACATCGGGGCCGTTGGTCTTACCGACCGCGACCGAACGCCACTCGTCGTGGACTGGCGCAGCCCTGTGGCGGAGACCTATTACAAGCAGGAGAATGGCCCCACGTCGTTCACCGTGGATGGGCGCGTGAGAAACGTGGAGCTCGAGCTGCGGCGACAGTTCGACATCGAGCGCGACGTGCTCAAGATGTACTTCGACACCACCGTCGCCATCGAGGACTCGCT
>CACXDP010000145.1 GCA_902766445.1 uncultured Coriobacteriaceae bacterium | reverse complement strand
CTTTGCGCTTGCAGGCTGCTCTGCCGCACAAGACACGTCTACCGGAACCGCCGAAGAGCCTGCGGTTGCAGAAGCCGACAGCACGGACGCAACCGTCGATGTCGGCACCAGCATCGAGTGGATCGCGGCAAAGGATGGCGACGAGGCGGCCAAGGGTGCCGGTTTCGAGAGGTTCGGCACCATAGACAAGTTTACTGTAGGCGACCTCGAGTTTGCCAATCCCACGTTCGCCTATGCGGGTGGCGTTGCGCAGGTCACCTACGAGACTCCCGCCACCATGATTTACGTGCGCAAGGCGGTCGACAACTACACAACTCCCCTCTCTGACTGCAATCTCGATGAGTTCGCTGCCCACTGGCATAAGATCTACGAGGGCACTGACGTGGCGTGCTACGGTCCTGCACAGGGTGCGATTACCGTCGCTACCTGGACCGAAGGCGACACGACGTACGCAATGACCTTCCAAGGCTTGGGCGGCGACGAGATGTCCATGGATACCGACGACCTCAAGGCCATCGTGAAGGGATTCAACGAGGCCAACGCTGACAAGACGGCCACCCTCGAAGCTCAAAAGAAGGAGGAGGAGCGCAAGAAGGCCGAGACAGAAAAGAAGGCCGAGGAGGAGCTCAAGAAGGCCGAAGCAGATAAGAAAGCCGAGGAGGAGCGGAAGAAGGCCGAGGCGGCAAACCAAGCAAAGAAGAACACGCTCATCTCCGAGCGGGAAGCCGAGACCCTTGTCGAGCGCGCCTCCGGCGGCGACTGCGTCTCCATCGACCGTGTCAGCACCAACCAGTACGGAGAATGCTGGTATGCCGTGGCTGTTGATGCCAGCGGTGCCCGTTACGAGTACTACGTCAACAACGTCGATGTGTATCTCGTCCACAAGATGGAGGCCCCGAAGCAAGACAACCAGAGACAGAGTGAAGAGCAGAAGCAGGACAAGGGTGGGCAACCTGCGGAGCACTACGAGGGTGAGCCGGTGACCATCTTTGACAGCATCTACGCCGAATGGCACCAGATGAACGATGGCGTGTGGTATGCGACCTTTATCACCTACAACGACACCCAGATCTTTGCCCAGCCCACTCCCGCTGGTAGTGGTTGGACCTTCACAGCGTTTGCGGACGGCACATCCTACCAGGTCGTCTACAGCGAGGAGAGCTCCGATGTCGGCGAGACCGGCCCTGCAGGAGTCTCCAGCCATTGGAAGGAGCTTAACGGCGACCGTTGGTTCTAGAGACCGACGAGCTGTTTCGCTCAGTCGTTATTCGGAAACGACTCGATGGTTAGAACACATGCGGTACGAGGCGCCAGGGAACGCGCGTCCTATAGGATTTGTAGCCCGCGAGTCCGCGGGCAAGCATTTCGTCCTCAAGTAGCGTGCGCACGACGATGAGCACTAGAACCGCGAATGAGACGCAGGCGACTGCAGGGCTTGGAAATACCAGCACCACGGATACGCACCACATGAGAATGGCCGAATACATGGGGTGGCGGACATGGGCATACGGGCCCGCGTCGCAGACCGTCTGGCCGCGCTCAGACTGAAGGCGCGAGACCGACTCTGCGTATGCGTTTGTTCTCAGCGCCCAGAAGGTGAGGGCTGTGGAGGCGGCGTAGATAACCACTCCGACGATGGCTGCGGGGCCTATGGGGGTGGAAGCTGGGACGCTCTTTCCAGCCACGAAATAGATGACGAAATACGCAAGCAGCCAAAAGAGCGCCAAGATGACCTTGTCCCAGATGGGCGTCACGTCCTTGGTGCTCGCTATGTCAGCGCGCCGATCCATGAGGTCGGCATTGAGTACGTAGAGCCCTGCACCACAGACTGCAGCGCCGAAGTAGGCTACGAACCAGAGCGTAGCGCAAGGACCCAGCCGCCAAGACGACCCCAGCAAAAAGAGCAGCAATCCCAAGGCACGCTCGACCAAGAGCCTCAGTGCATAGACAGCCATTCCCTTGATACCTTTCCGAGTGACCGCTAGCCCACAGCGGGATCGTGGTCAAAAATGACCACGATCCCGCTGTGGGCTAGCGGTCAATTGTCGCGACTATTTGACGGTGACCTTGGTGATGTGCGGGTTGGCGCCCTCGTACCAGTAGAGGAAGCCCTCGAGGTCGACGGTGTCGCCTACCTTCAGGGCTTCGACGGCCTTGTAGGCGTCGCTGTCCTTGTCGCAGAGGTAGGACTCGACGGTGAAGCTATAGGTGTTCGTGCCGTCGCTGACATTGAAATAGAGGTCGTCACCCTGCGAGCCGGAGCCGTCGTAGTTGTAGAGGAACGCGACCTCATTGCCGTCAGGGTCCTCGGAGGCGGCGACGGTAAGACCGGTGAAAGCCACCTTCTGGTTCATGTAGTTGACAAGCTCGTCCGAGCCAAGCTTGTCGGTGACATCGACCGCCTCGGCCACGTAGGTGTCGCCGTCATCCTCGATGACGAAGGAGCCGTCAATGACCTCGTCCTCGCCGTTGAAGTTGCCCTTGTAGCCGCTTACCTTCACCTTGATGCCATCGGTGAGCTTCGCGTAGTCATCCTCAGTGCAGGCGGTCTCGAAAGCGAAGTAGCCGCCGTCCTTGTCCTGCAGATAGAGGCTGGCCTTGTTTTCCCACCAAGCCTGCTTGCCCTGGACGTAGGCCTCGATGGTCACGGGGTCGTCAACGGCGGCAGCGGCATAATCGGCATAGGTCATTGCGGTTGCGTCAGCAGCGGTGCTGGTGGTCTCGGCCGTCGTGCCGGCATCGGTGGTCGTTGCTGCATCAGCGGCCTCGGTCGCCTCGGTGGTCTGGGCTGACGTGTCCTCGGTGGCCGCAGGCTCGCTCGAGCCTCCACAGGCGCCGAGCGACAGTGCGAGCAGGACGGAGAACGCGGTTGCGGGCAGCTTGCTGAACAGATTGGTCCTCATGGTAGGAATCCCCCTTTGATTGGTTATGGGCCAACGTGCGTCCCATTATAGTGCTCTGATGAATGATGGTAGGGTCCAATCAGCCGACGGTGTGGCAGTCGGCACCCATCCTCGCATGCTGCTATGATGGTGCCGCGGAAGACTCCAAGGGAGGGTAAGGATGAGAGACCTATGGCGAAGGGGACGTGCAATTTGGGCGGATTTCTCACAGATAGGCGTCGTGACCTACGCATCGAGCATCTCCTATTTCACGTTTCTGTCACTCGTTCCCATGCTCGCCATATGCATCTCGCTCCTGTCTGTGGTCGGCATAAGCGAGCAGGATATCATTGACCTGCTCGTGATGCTCGTTCCGGATGCGCTTGACGAGCTCGTCAAGATGTTGGTCATGGACGCATTCGAACGCTCTGGCATCGCCTTCTCGCTCTCTACCATCTCGTTGCTCTGGGCAGCCTCGAAAGGCGCGAGGGCGATGCGCGTCGGCCTGAACGCCGCCTACAAGGAGCAGGAGACCAGAAGCGCGCCAGTTGTGGCAGCCATATCGATCGTAGCCGGCATCATCGTAGACCTACTCCTCGCGGTAGCCATCTATCTGGTCTTTAGCGGGAGCGTGTCGCGTACCGTCGCGGGGTTCCTGCCTGGGTTCGAGGAGCGCGACGTCATATCAATCGTTCTGGACTCGTTGGCGACTATGGCGTTGGGCACGCTGTCACTTGCCGCATGCTATGCTTTCCTGCCTGCTGGCAAGAGACGCTTCATTACGCAGCTGCCCGGTGCCGCATGCGCGGTGCTCGCCAGTGGTGCCCTCTCGTTCGGGTTTCGCGTGTATGTAGACAACTTCAGCAACTATACCGTGCTCTACGGTGGTCTCGCGACGGTAGCGATGCTTTTGTTTTGGATGTACCTCACATCGCAAATCCTTATAGCGGGTGGCTTCCTGAACCGACTTTTGCACGAAAGCTCGCCAGGGCCTTCAGTCTGATTGGCTGATTCGTTGAGTGCCGGCATGCCGTAACACGGGAGCACCCCCGGAGGTCATTCTCCGGGGGTGCTGTCACGTTGGGGCGTCAGCTTAGATTGGCCTTTTAGGTCTGACGCGAGCGGAGCTTGTCCCGTAGAGCCACGGCTCCGATGCCAATCCAAGCCACGACGAGGCAGACGATGAGGATTATCGACGCACGGGGCAAGGGGCCGAGCGCGGCCTTGTCGCCGATGGCCATGGTGCCACCTATCTGGTCGAGGTGATAGAGTGCTGACACGTCATCGAAGAGCGCGTCTAGGTAGGCGTCATCGATCTTTTCCTTGCGGCGCGATGACTTGGTGGTGTTCTCGACGAGCTGACCGGCTGCGTCACGAAGTGACGTGGAACCGTTGAAAACAGGCGTGGTGAAGGTGTTCTCGGCGTTTTCGAGCAGGACCTTGGTTGCGTCGATCTTCACTTGATAGTGCAAGTCGTTGTCCGTGCCCGCCGCATCGAGGTAGGCCTGGTACTCGTCGGATTCGTGCGCCTTTGTCGTCACAGGGACATATCCCTCTGTCTGGGCGTAGGCACACTGCACCTCGTTCGTGAGCAGGTATTGGGCAAAGAGCCACGAGGCCATGACCTCGTCAGGATCCTCTTTGTTGAAGACGCAGACGGAGGGACCCTGGCTGATCATCTTTGGTTGCGCGGTATCGTACTGAGGCACCATGCGCACGGCTGTCTCAAATTGCACGAGCTTGTCTTCGGCGATATCGACGAGCGGTGCATCCGAGCCCATCCAGGTGGAGCCGGCCGACGAGTCGATGGCAAAGATGCACTGCCCCGCGTTAAGGAAGTTTGCCGGATAGCCGCTGATCTTGAACGTGGAGAATGCTCCGGTCTGGGCGTGGGACGCGGTCGTCTTGAGGATGGAGCGCGTGTCGTCGTTAAAGATCTCGATCTCGCCCGTGTCGGTGGAGTACCCGCCTCCGCACTGCCTGAGCATCTGGATCATCATGTTGTCGGTGGACTTGTAAATGAAGGGGATCATCACCTGCTGGCCATTGACGGCGTAAGTGCCATCCGCGTTCTTTTTCGTCGCGGCCTCGGAAACCTCCCAGATGAAGTCCCAGGTCAGGACGTCGGGCAGCTTGTAGCCGAGCTTCTCGACAAAGGTCTTGTTTATATAGCAGACCTCGGTGGAGCGCATGTAGGGCAAGGCATAGTGTGAGTTGGCGAGTACGCACTCCTGCAAGAACTCGGGGACGATCTCGTCCTGCGTCGGGCCATCGAAGGCAAGCTCCGAGCCGCCCAGCCCATAGCGCTCGTTTGCCATGAGGTCGTCGAGCGGCACCACGACGTTTTCGCCCGTGAGATAGGTGGCGATGTGGTCGGGGTAGGTGATGCAGACGTTGGGCGTGGTGTTGGTCGCGATGTTCGTGATGACGTCGTTGTAGATCTTTCCGTAGTCGGTGTAGAGCTTCATCGTGACGTCGATGTTTGGGTAGAGCGTCTCGAAGTCGGCAATGGCCTTCTCGTAGATCTTTGTCTGGGTCTTATTGGTGTCGTTCTTTGCCCAGAAGGTGAGCTTGTAGCTCTTTGAGGCGTCCCAGGTCTCGGGTGCCTCGAAGGCGGTCGTGTCGCTCGAGCCGTGGCAGCCTGCAAGGCCGACGACGCAGCACAGGAGCGCGAGAAGGATGGCGACACGACGGATGCGATTCGTCTTCATCATCCCTTGGTACCTCCTCGTGACACGCCCTCCATAATCTTCTTTCGGAAGATGAGGAAGAGCACGATGAGCGGTATGGAAATGACGACGACGGCAGCCATCATCGCGGGAATGTTCTCACGGCCAAAGCCGTTCTCGCGAATCTCCTGAATGCCATTCGAGACCAGGAAGTAGAGCTGGTTGTCGGTGATGAGGCGCGGCCAGACGTAGGAGTTCCAGCATTCGATGACCTTGAGCAGCAGCACCGTGATGATGGTGGGCTTGCAGATGGGAATCATCACGCGCATGAGGTACTTGAAGTCGCTCGTGCCGTCTACCTTCGCTGCCTTGTAGAGCTCGTCGGGTATCTGATCGAAGTTCTCCTTGAGCAGATATATGTAGAAGACCGACGTCACTGAGGGTAAGATGAGGCCGGTGAAGGTGTTGCGCAGGCCGAGGTCGGTGATAGTGACGAAGTTCGTGATGATGACGAGCTCGTTGGGAATCATCATGAGCGAGAGGAACACCGTAAAGAGCAGGTCGCGACCGGCGAAGTCGAGCCGTGAGAACGCGAACGCAGCGAGTACGATGACCACGAGCATGAGGGCCGTGGTGATGACGGTGAAGACGACTGTGTTCATGAAGTAACGCGCGAGCGGCACGGCCGTGAAGGCGTCGGTGTAGTTCTGCATCGTCGGGTCGGTGGCGTAGAGCAGCGGCACGTACTCGCCGTTGTAGGAGCTGTAGGTCTTGATGGAGGTGAGAACCATCCAGTAGAACGGGAAGAGTACGACAAGCGCCCATATGCTGAGGAAGATGTAGGTGAGCACTCTGCGCACCTTTGCCGCACGCTCGAACGAGCGGCCCTGCTCGAGGTCTTTGCTTACGTCGCTCATGAGGTCTGCACGCTCCTTCTCTGTACCAGCAGGTTGATGCAGGTGATGGTCAGGACGATAACGAAGAGTACGAGGGCTGCCGCGCTTGCGTAGGAGGGATAGCCGCCCGAGTTGCCGTAGAGCATGTCATAGACGTAGCCGACGATCGTGTTCATGCCTGCGGCGTTGAGGTTCGTACCAAAGATGCCGACCACGTCACCGTAGGCCTTGAACGCGCCAATGAAGCCCGTGATCACGAGGTAAAAGATCATAGGGCTGATCATGGGCAGCGTGATGCGGTAGAAGATGCGCCAGCTGCTCGTGCCGTCCACGCGCGCGGCCTTGTAGTAGTCGGGGTTCACCGAGGCCAGGGCGCTCGTGAGGATGAGAATCTTGAACGGGAGGACCACCCAGATGGTGTAGATGCACATGACCGTCATCTTTGCCCAGTAGGGGCCGTCGATGAAGTCCACCGCATTGCCGCCGAATGCCATGATGATCTGGTTGACGAAGCCGTCGGAATAGGGCGTCTTTTGGAAGAGAATCATGAAGACGAGACCGACGGCAAGCGTGTTCGTGACGTAGGGCAGGAAGTAGATGGTCTGGTAGAGCTCCTTGAGCTTCTGTATCGAGCTGAGCGCCACCGATATTGCGAGAGCGAGCAGCGTGGAGAGCGGCACGGTGATGACGACGAGTATGAAGGTGTTCTTGAGTGCCTGGATGAAGTAGGGGTCACGCAGCACGTAGCTGTAGTTGTAGGTGCCTATGCCGAAGTAGGTCTGCGACGCCGAGTTGTAGCCTTCCTCGAAGGAGTAGATGAAGACGTCGAAGAGCGGGTATACCACGAAGACGCCGAGAAAGGCGATGGCTGGGATCAAGTACAGCCAACCCTTGAAGCTTCGGGTGTTCATGAGGTGGCCTTCTTTTGGCGTTGGTATTCGCGCACCACTTCCTCGCCCGGGAAGTGGACGCGCTCGCCGGTTTGCACGTCAAACAGGCGCGTCTTTGGGCGGCGCAGCGCAAAGCGCACCGTGTCGACATGGCTGTCCACATGCACGTCGGAGTCGATGATCGCCCGTATCTGACGCGCGCTCGTGAGCTTGGGATGGGTGGCCACGACGCTCTTGTCACGTCCCATGCGCTCGACCAAGTCAAGTCCGCAGACGAGCGGACCCTTGTTGTCTACGATGAAGCCCTCCGGACGCACGGCCGCCACCACGGGGCCATTCGGGACGCCGGGCACGTCGAACATGACAGCGTCACCGATGAGCAGCCTCCCGTCCTGCACTTCCGCATCAAACACGTTGATGGGCGGGGTGCCGAGGAACTTGGAGACAAAGAGGTTTTCCGGCTCGTCATATACGTCCTGCGGACGTCCCACCTGTCGGATGAAGCCGGCCTCCATGACGACGATCTCGTCACAGATGCTCATCGCCTCCTCCTGGTCGTGCGTGACGAAGATGGTGGTGATGCCGGTCTCGCGCTGTATGCGGCGAATCTCCTCGCGAGTCGAGAGACGCAGGCGCGCGTCGAGGTTCGAGAGGGGCTCGTCGAGAAGCAGCACCTTAGGGGTCTTGACGAGGGCGCGGGCGATGGCGACGCGCTGCTGCTGGCCGCCGCTCATCTCCGATGGCTTGCGCTCGAGCAGCTCCTCGATCTGCACGAGGCTGGCGGCGTGCTTGACCCGGCGCAGCATCTCCTCCTTGCTGAGCTTGTCCTCGCCCTTGAGGTTGCCGAGAGGAAACATGATGTTTTCCTGCACCGTCATGTGGGGGTAGAGGGCGTAGCTCTGGAACACCATGCCCACGCCGCGTAGTTCGGGCGAGAGGTTGGTGACGTCGGTGTCGCCGAACCAGATCTTTCCCTCGGTGGGCGTCTCGAGCCCACAGATCATGTTGAGGGTGGTTGACTTGCCGCAGCCCGAGGGGCCGAGAAGGCCGATGAGCTTGCCGTCCGGTATGGTGAGGTTGAAGTCGTCCACGGCCGTGAAGACTCCGCCCACCTTTCGGTTGCGGTTGGGGTAACGCTTGCTGACGTGCTCGAGTACGATCTTCATAGGCCCCTTCCTCGGTTGCTGACATGGGGACATAGGGCATTGTACCGAAGGGATGCATGACGGTCGCAATGATGATGCCAAACGGTTGCGAGATGTTGATTTGCGGGCGCTCGATAAGGCGCAACGGGAGTACACGTGAGGGTAGCCCCTCTTTTTGTGCACGCCTGAGGGTCACGCCTGAGTGTGTGCTACCTGTGACAATTCATCATTTGGGAGCTTCCCACACACAGGAGTGCGTGCTATACTCTGACGGTTGACCTCGACCGCAACCGTGTCTCAGCGTTAGAGGACTCATCATTCAAGACCGAAAGGGTACGCACGTGGCAAACATTAAGTCTCAGAAGAAGCGCATTCTCACCGCCGAGAAGGCTCGCATCCGCAATCGCGCGGTTCGCTCCGAGCTCAAGACCTACGTCAAGAAGGTTCGTGCCGCCGTCGAGTCTGGCGACAAGGACGCCGCGCAGGCAGCTGCCTATGCTGCATGCCGCAAGCTCGACAAGGCCGCTAGCAAGGGCATCATCCACAAGAACCAGGCCGCCAAGCGCAAGAGTGGCGTTCAGATGCTCGTCAACGGTATGGCGTAGTCGTCTCAAGCAGCTTCTTTCATAGTACGGAAATGGAGTCCGGGGTGCTGACCGGGCTCCTTTCTTTATGTCGTTCGTTGGGCCTGTCGGCTATCCGCCGGCGCAGATGGTCAGGACGAGGCGAATGAATGAGGTCTGCTCGTCTTGGCCGGTCTTGAGTTCGCGCTCGCAGGTCGCGCATGCCTTGAGGCAGGATGTCAGGCCAGGCTTGCTGAAGCGCCTCGCTGCCTGTGCCAAGCTGCGCACCTGCCACTCCTGTCGACCGAGGGCTGAGGCAATCTCTCGCTGCTTGCCGCGGTCGATGAGCGATTTGGCACACACGAGGTCGCGAACACGGCGTGTGAGCAGCGTGACGAGTGCAAGGTGCGAGGGGTTCTGCATGTGGCGGTAGAGCTCGAGGGCACGGCGCGAGTCGCCCGCCGAGATCTTGTCCAAGAACTCCCACGGCTTGACCTCGGCCGTGCGTGCGACGTATGTCTCCACCTCGGCAAGGCCAATTGCGGAACCGCATTGCTCCCCTAAGGTCCTGAGCGTCCGCTCAATGAGGGTAGTGTCCTCGCCCACGCGGCTCACGAGCTCGCGTGCCGCAGTCGGGTCGATGGAGATGCGCAGGGAGCGCGCGAGCCTGCAGACGTAGTCGGGCAGGTCGCGTGGCTTGATGGCGTCGCAGGATACGATGGCCTGCTTGCCGACCTTGGCGAGGGCCTTGTAGAGGCGCGTGGTCTTCGCAAGGGCCTCGGTCTCGAGGCAAAGCAGGCTGTCCGGGTTTGGATTCTGCAGGTAAGTGATGAGTGCCTCCGCGGCGGCCTTGGGCAGGCGGGCCGCATCGTGGATGAGCACGAGCCTGAAGCCCTGCCCCACCGGCAGCGTGTCGAGCGAGAGGACGAGATCTGTGCCGCTCATGTCGGCCGATGCTGTGCGCTCGTCAAGGTTGAAGGCCTCAAGGCCTGGCTCCAAACGGGCCTTGAGTCGATGGACGGCCCTCTCGCGCTTGAGCTGGTCCGTGCCGACGATGAGGTAGGCCGAAAGAAGCCCATTTGTTGCCATGGTACACGCCTCCCGTCCGATGTACCGTGCTGACGTGAGGCAAAGTGTACACCGTTTGCAAGCGAGAGACCAACAAATCGATACGGTTCGGCCGCTGCGTGCGCACGATGGGGCCGTTGGTGCCGGGACGCACGTCGACGTCACCGACGTCCTTGGTGCAGAGAAACTCAGACCCCACACCATCGAGAATGCCAACGCACACAGGATCGGGATGCCCGTAGCGATTATGCTCCCCCGCGCTGGCCACAGATACCTCGGGATCGAGCGCCTGCGCTTCTTCAGCGTTGATGCTGACCTCCGACCCATGATGGCCCACCTTGAGGAGGTCGATATTGCAAAGATCCCCCCGCGCAAGCGCCGCCCCCGTCTCGTCACGCTCGGCGTCTCCGGTAAGGAGGGCTGTCAGACTGAGCCCGTCCTCGTCGAAGCGCACGAGCAACTCGAGCGAGTCGGCATTCTCGTCGCCCTCGACCGCTTTTGTGGGAGAAACAACCTCGAGCGCGAAGTCACCGACTCGCAGCGTGTCCCCATAGCTCACCTCATCAGGTCCTTCACCACAGAGGCTCACGACGGCATTCGCGAGTTCACCGTTCACGTTCTTGGCGACTCCCTCGACGACAATCACCTCGTTGCAGGCGACCCTGCCCCCTAGACTCAGGACTCCCCCGAAGTGATCGTCATGCAAATGTGTAATGACGACTGCATCGAGGTGCGTCACGTGCTCCCGCGAGAGGGCGTCAAGTACCGCCTCGTCAGGCCCAGCATCGACGAGGATCGCATGTGCGCCATCCTGCACGAGGATCGCGTCGCCTTGTCCCACGTCGAGCACGCAAATGCGCGCAGGTGCAAAGAAACGCCATCGCGCGAAGAAGCAGGTGATGGCGAGCGCCACGACGCCTACGCCCAGACGCAACCGTCGAGGCGAGAGTTTCGGCCACCAAACGAGTATGGCCACGAGCAGCACCCAGACGATCCATCCCAGACGGCCACCCGCCTCAAGGCGAACGACGGGAATGGGAAGCGCATCTAGTACACGCAGCGTCCACAGCACGACTCTGGCCAACAGATCGGATGCACAAAGTGCCACGGCTTGAAGGGGCGGCAGGAGCCAGAGCGTACCGGCGACGATACCCGTCGCCACCATGATCGTGAAAGGGGTCGCGATGAGCACGTTCGAGAGAGGGCCCACCAGCGAAACCTCTCCAAACGCATCGGCGACAAACGGGAGCGTGACAAGCAGGGCGACTACGGAGGCCGCCATGGATTGCCCCACGCCGACACGGACTTTTGCGATGCGACGCCTTGCCTTTGCGGGAACGCGCCGAGGGAGCTCTATGTGGGGAATCGTGCACTCCAGCGCATAGGTGGCATATGAAGAGAAGACGCAGAGGCCGCACACCGATGTGACCGACAGCACGAAGCCAAGGCTTCCCGAAAGCGATGGGTCGACGAGCGCCATCACGAGACCGACGATGCAGACGGCCGAGAGCGAATGCGACCTTCTGCCCGCAAGATTGCCGAGCAGAGATGTCGTGGTCATGGCCCATGCGCGAACCGCAGATGGGGGTACTCCGCACAGAAGAACAAACGCGCCGCTTGCCATGGTCATATACGCGAATCTCCATTTGGGTCTGAGCGCACATGCCATGAGTGCCGCCTCTAGAAGCCCTATGAGCACCGAGAGGTGTCCGCCGGAGACGGCGACGAGATGTGCCGTGCCGCAGCGGGCGAACAGATCATCCAAACCTCGCTCCCGAAGTCCTGCCCGCCATCCGCAGACGCAGCCCGCAAGCAAGGCGCGCTCGTCTGAGCCCTCTGGTTCGAAGGTCTTCAAGACATCAGAGCGCAGCTTGCCAATCAGGCCGGTGACGCCTGCGGGTCTCACGCGCTCGATGACGCGCACCGCATGCACGGTTCCGCATACGCCTTGCATGCGCGAAGACACCGCCCACTCGTCATCCCCCAGGCCGTCGAAGGTGCCGACGCAGTGGAGGCGCACGCCTGCCTCGAGGGGTTCCGTGCTGAGGAGCCATACCGAACCAACGGTCTTTCCCTCCCAAAGCGCATCTGCACGTGAGCGAAATCCCCTGCTCGTTTCGCTCGCATCTCCCTCCGTCCGAAACCACCACCTTGATATGGCGCTCTTCCCCAATGCCTTCGATGCCGCATCTACTCGCACGAGACAGAGCGAAGAGAGAGACAGCGCACAGGCCAGAGATACCATGAGCAGCACGCATGTCGGTCGCAACTCTCTCACAAGGACAGCTGTCACCAGGAGCAGCGCGCTTGTTGCGACCACGACGCGGCCCGAGATGCCGCACGCCCATAGCTTTCCCTCGGCAAGCATCGCGCGCTCGACTGCGACTATGCCGATGAGCGCGTAGAGCGGCGCTGGTATGTCAGGCCGTCTGGGCAGTTCCCTACGGTCATACACAGATCTGCCCCTGCATCTTTTGGAACTTCTTCTCACCGATGCCCGAAACCCGCATGACGTCTTCGATGCTCGTGAAGGGCCCGTTTGCCGTGCGTTCCTCGATGATGGCCTCGGCCGTGGCCTCCCCTACGCCCGGAAGCGTACAGAGCTGTTCGGCCGTGGCGGAATTGATGTTGACGAGTCCCGACTCACCGCCTTCCATTACCGGTCCCGAAACCGCGTCCGTCGCACCTGGCTGTCCGACGGGTTGCGCGACGAGCTCGTCGTGCGTGGGTATGTGCACCTTCTGCCCGTCTTCCACAGGCGCGGCAAGATTTACCTGTGATGTGTCCGCCTCAGGCCCGAGTCCTCCTGCCATGAGCACCGCATCGTTGACGCGTGGGTCCGTCCCATCGAGCACGTACACGCCAGGTGTTGTCACGGCACCGTCGACGTGAACCAGTCGCCTCGCGGGGGCTTGCGACGAAGCGGTCTGGGGCGACGTAGGCACGTCCTTCGCCGCTGCGACGTCGGGCTTGGGATCCTCGTCTGATTCATGGCTCGCATCGATTGAGGCCATCGACTCCGTTATGCCAGACGTCGCTGTGTTGGCTTCCGACCCTCTCACGATCTCTGCGCCCCTTCCCTCGAGCAGGCCAAAGCCACCTACGAACGCGGCTACGAGCGTGACTGCTCCCACGACGCCCATGACAGCCGACCGTGCGGTCAATCCGTACCTCCTCGCCAGCGATCGCATCCCCACGCGCAACGATTTCTTTTTGCCCTGTGCCATACCGCCCACCTCCACCATGTTCTTTTGCCTTACGTCATGCCGCCCACCTCTACGAACATCTTGCGACGCCGTAGACGGGCGGCTCTCAAGCCCAATCGCCAAGGTGACAGCAATTACACGCATGTTTAGCAGGTTTTTCCCGAAAACTGCCGTTTTTGCAGGTAGACGTGTTGCAGATTTGGGCGACAATTCGCCAAACCTGCGTGGAGAAGCTGTGGAGGAAGTGGCGCGAACTGGGCAAATGCCGAAGACGCCCGGAGTCTTATGCATAGCATTGTCCAAAACGCAACAAACGACCCCGCCCATCGCTTCACGCTTGTGAACAATGAACGGGGTCGTTCTGCAAAAACCCTTATCGTCACCACTCAGCAGGTGCGAGCTCCCTATGCCGTGCGCGTAGCTCACGCGGGGGTTTGTACGCGGGGCACTGTTCGAAGTCGACGTATTCCACATCGTGCACGAGCTGTTCAATCATACCTTCATGGTCAAAGAGCCCCCAGGCGTCATGCACCTCTTGCAGGCGCGCGTGGGTCTCGGGCCGCGTCGGCATGAAAAGGGTGCAGCAGTCAGGTGCGTCCTGGCTGCTGATGGCATGCGTGCCAATCTGCTCTGCCCTTCGCATGATCTCCTGTTTGTCGGAACCAATGAGCGGGCGCAGCACAGGCATCGAGACCATCTCGTTGACGACGGCGATGTTGTCGAGGGTCTGCGAAGCGACCTGGCCTAGCGACTCCCCCGTCACGAGCGCCTTGGCACCCTCGACCCTCGCAATTCTCTCCGCAACGGCAAACATCACGCGACGGTACATGATTACGCGTAGGCTCTGCGGTACCACGAGCGAAATCTCACGTTGGCGATCGCCGAAGGGTACGACATACAGCCGCCCGACGATACCGGCAGGTGCAAGTGCCTCCACGAGGTCCTGGCATAGCCATTCGCTGGAGTCCGACGTCTGCGGCCTTCCGGAAAAGTGAATCGGCACACAGACGGCACCGCGTCGTCCGACCATCCACGTGGCGACCGGCGAGTCGAAACCGCTGGAAAAGAGCGACACGACCTTGCCGGCAGTCCCTACAGGCAGGCCTCCCACACCCGGACCCGTGTCGGCATAGACGTACGTATCCCCTTGAACCACATGCACTATGAGCTGGACATCCGGTCCATGCATGAGGACCTTCTTCGTCGGGAAAGCATCGCAGAGAGCAGAGCCGACAATCTGGTTCATCTCGAGCGTATGTCGCTCATAATTCGTGGACGAGCGACGCGCATGTACCTTGAAGCTCTCCCATGGCTGCTCGACCTCACCGAGTGCACGAACGGCTGCGGCGCAGTACTCCTCCTCGTCCAAGGCGCAGCGATATGCAAGAGAAACTCGCGCGACTCCTGGCACCTGAGCTATGGCATGTGCCATCTCGGGAGTTGCCTGACCATCGGTAGCCTCGACTAGCAGATGGCCAGAGATACGACGCACCTTCTGAACTCCCATGCCCTTCAGAGCATGATCGAGGTTTGCGAGCAGACGGTTCTCGAAGGTCGCGCGGTTCTTGCCCTTGAGGCCTATCTCATGATAGTGGACGAGGCAGACGCGCTCGCTCATGAGTTCTGCTGCACCCGTGCGTTCGACCCACGAATCTGGTCGTCGAACTCATCCTGCACGAAGCTCAGCACGTCGTCGTTGATCTCCTGCATGGCGATAGATACGGTGTCCTCGCCAGACACCAGCGTCGTGATGTCATCAAAGTCCTTGATGGCGGTGACGCGAAGGTGCTGCCCGCGCAGCATGTTGTTGATGTCGCAGGCCCTCTTTGAGGCAATGGAGCAAAGAAGGAAGGGGTTTTCCTCCGTCTTTGAGAGCAACGTGTCAATCTCTGGACTCGTGATAGCCATGAATCCGCCTTTCTCGTGTCGTTATATCGTCTCGTACTTCTCGAGGATGCGTGCCAGCTCCTTCGTCGCCTCATCGAGGTCGTCGTTGACAAGGCGCACGTCATAGGTATGGGCTAGCTTGAGCTCACGCTGCGCCGTCTGGAGACGCAGTGCGAGCGACTCCTCGCTCTCCGTGCCTCGACCCTTGAGCCGCGCGACAAGAACCTCCCATGAAGGTGGCTCCACAAAGATCCGTACGACTTCGGGGAATGCGCGACGTACGTTCTCGCCGCCCTGCACGTCAATCTCGAGCACGACGGACTCCCCACGCGCCAAGCATGCGTCTACCTCACTGCGCAGCGTCCCGTAGCGGTGGTCGTGAACCTGTGCCCATTCCAAGAACTCGCCACGCTCCACAAGCCTGTCGAATTCCTCGTCGGAGATGAAATGATATGCGACGCCGTCTTTCTCGCCTGGTCTCGGCGACCGCGTTGTCGCCGAGACGGTAAGTCCTAAGGATGGTCTCATGGCACGGACACGCGAAACAAGCGTGCCCTTGCCGACGCCTGCAGGCCCTGAGACGACGAACAGTCGTGCTTTGCGCGCCACTACTTCGAGAGAGTCTGGAGTAGCTGTTCGCGCTGACGGGCACCGAGACCCTGAATGCGCCTCGACGGTGAAATGGCGAGATCGTTCATGATCTTCGCAGCCTTCGCCTTGCCATAGCCCGGAAGAGACTCGAGAAGCGTCGAGACCTTCATGCGGCTGGCAATGGGGTCATCAGAGTCGAGAACCTCCTCCAGCGAGACCTTGCCGGCCTTGATGTTGTCACGAAGCTCTGCGCGGGCATGGCGCGCCGCTGCGGCCTTCTCCAGAGCTGCCTTGCGCTGCTCATCGGTAAGCTGCGGAAGTGGCATGTTTCCTCCCAACTCAAATCGTTCAAAGACAATCCTCTCCCAAAGGGAGAAGCAAATGCCATAGTGCGTCATCATACGTCTGATTACAAGCACTAAAGCCCCTACCTGCACGAACACACCACATAGGGCCAACTATTCCGCTGTCAGCTCGGCTACGATTGCCTCGAATGCCGCCACGGGATCGTCTGCCTTGGTGATGGGGCGACCAACGACGAGCTTTGAGGCTCCTGCCGCGATGGCAGCTGCCGGTGTGGCGATGCGGGCCTGGTCGCCCACGTCAGCGCCTGCAGGACGGATGCCCGGACACACGATGAGCGTCTCCGGTCCCAGCAGTTCACGCATCTCTGACGCCTCCTGCGGCGAGCACACGATGCCGTGCGCACCGGCTCCGACGGCGAGCGTCGCCAAGCGGCGCACCTCCTCTGCCACGGGGGAGTCGACCCCGATGGAGGCAAGGGCGTCTTGGTCCATGCTCGTGAGCACCGAGATTGCAAGCAGGCGAGTGCCCTTGCCCGCCTCCTCGACGCCTGCACGTCCCTCGGCAATCATGGCCGCTCCGCCTAGCCCATGGATGGAGAGCAGATCTGCGCCGCCAAGCGAGGCGGAGTAGGCGGCGCCGCGAATCTGGAAGGGAATGTCGTGCAACTTGAGGTCGAGGAAGACCTTGAACCCAAGCGCCCGCATCTCGTCCACGATGGCAGGCCCATAACGGTAAAAGAGGGTCATGCCAACCTTGACCCACACGGCCTTGCCGCTGAGCTTTTCACATAGCTCCAAGGCCTCCTCGCGGCTCATGTCCAGCGCGATGATGATCGCGTCGCGTGCTTCTGTCTCTAGCATTCGAATGCCCCTCTCAGTTCGTTGACGTCGCTTGCCCCCTGCTCGCGAACCCATTGCGTAAGCTCTGCCACCACACGCGCGGCACAAGTTGGATCGGTGAGGTTTGCCGTGCCTACCGAGACGGCTGTAGCGCCAGCCAGAATCATCTCGGCCGCATCGTCGCCGCAGGTGATGCCGCCGATACCGCAGATCGGTATGCGGACTGCCTTTGCACACTCCCATACCATGCGCACCGCGATGGCATGTATTGCCGGACCCGACACGCCCGCCGTCGGACGACACACGCGGCTTTTGCGCGTGCGTACGTCGATGGCCATGCCAGGAATCGTGTTGATGAGCGAGAGTGCATCCGCACCCTCAGCCTCGAGCGCCCGTCCGATTTCGGCCACGTCGTGCGGTGCCATCTTTACGATGACGGGCCTTGCGGTGCGTGGTCGCACGGCGCGCATGACCTCAGCCGCCGTCTCAGGCGTGGCGCCCATGGCAGCCCCTCCAGCAGCGATGTTTGGACAGCTGATGTTGATCTCGAATCCGGAGGCGAAGGGGGCCAGCTCCTCAAAGAGCTCCGTGGCCTGCTCATACTCCCCTATCGAGTGTCCCGCCACCTGACAGATGACGGCACAGCCCTTGTCGCGCAGTCCCTGCAGGTACGAGCCATAGCGCTCGACGAAGCCGTGAACGCCCGGGTTTTGCAGACCTACCGAGTTGAGGATCGCGGAACCTCCCAGTTCGGCAAGTCGCGGCACTGGGTTGCCGACCCACGGCTCAGCCGAAACCCCCTTGCAGGTGATGGCTCCGAGCGTCGAACCCACGTCATAGAAGCCCTCGAACTGCTCGCCGTTTCCGAACGTTCCCGAAGCCGTGTTGACCGGGTTGCGCATCTCTATGCCGCCAAGGTTGACGGCCATGCGTGGGCTTCCCTGCATGCTCACCATACCACCTCCATCGCGTCAAAGACGGGGCCATCCTTGCAGCACAGCGCGTATCCTCCCGCGGAAAGTTCCACGTTGCAGCAGCTGCACGCCCCGAAGCCACAGCCCATCATGCGCTCCAGCGACGTCTGGCACGCGATGTCGCGCTTGCGTGCTAGGGCGGCAACACCAGCCATCATCGGCGCGGGACCGCAGGCATAGACCTGCGCAAAGGGGCGATCGGCAATGAGGTCTGCCATGGCCGCGGTGGTGAAGCCATGCACCCCGAGTGAGCCGTCATCGGTGCAGACAACGACCTTGCGTGCGCAGTCACAGCCCTCGGCGGGCGGCATGCGTCGCAGTTCCTCCAAGAGGTACTCGACGTGCCGTGAGGCGGTCTGTGCGCCAACGATTACGTCGAATCCCCTGCCCGCATCAGCGAGCATGCGAGCGCAGGCGACGATGGGCGGGAGTCCCACGCCGCCCGCCACGAGGAGCGACCGACCCGCGCGCTCAGGGAGCCACCAGCCTCTGCCAGAGGGCCCCACCATCGTAGAGGTGTCACCCGCGCGCATGTTCGAGAGGCGCTGCGTACCCTCCCCCACCACGGCATATACCAGCTCGAGCACCTCTTGATCGGCGTCGGCCGCAGAGAAGGAGAGCGGAACGCGTAGGATGTGCGAGCCATCTCCTGGCACGGCGATGTTCACGAACTGTCCGGGTTTGATGCGCGACGCTACGGGTGTGTGGCAGCGCATGTGCCAAACGCCCTCGGCGACTGGCTCGTTGGCCATAACTTCGAATTCATGAAGCCCTGGCGCATCGCTGGCAGCACCTATCATGCTCATGAGACGACCTTGCCGTCCACGAGTGTGTGCTTTCCGTCGACGAATACGTCGCAGGCGCAGCCCTTGAGCGTGAGTCCCAGGAAGGCGGAGTTCTTTGACTTGCCCTCGAGATAGTCGGGCGTCACGTGGACGACACGCTCGGGATCGACGAGCGTGAGGTCAGCGGCGCTCCCCGCCTCGATCCGTACGGGCTTCAGGCGCAGGAGTCGGCGCGGATTGATGGCCATGACCTCGACCATGCGTCCCCAGCTCATCCTGCCTGGCAGGACCATGTTTGCCAGCATGAGCGGCAGCGATGTCTCCAAGCCCACGCAACCGAAGTAGGCGATCTCCCACTCGCAGTCCTTCTCATGGGCGGCATGCGGTGCATGGTCGGTAACCACGCAGTCAATGGTGCCATCAAGCAGGCCTTCGCGCATTGCCGCGGCGTCGGCAGACGAGCGCAGGGGCGGGTTCATCTTGAGGTTCGTGTTGTAGGCATCCGTGATGTCGTCCTCGCAGAGGAAGAGGTGATGCGGCGTGACCTCGCAGGTGACGGGAAGTCCCTCGGCCTTAGCGGCGCGAACGAGGTCAAGCCCCTTCTTCGTCGATATGTGGCAGATGTGCAGGTCGCAATGTGTGGAGCGTGAGAGCTCGATGTCGCGGTAGATCTCAAGCTCCTCGGCAAACGGGGGCCAGCCAAACATTCCGAGTCTCGTTGCCGTGCGCCCGGAGTTGACGACGCCGTTGCCGGAGAGGCTCTCCACCTCGCAGTGGGCACACACCACACGGTCGAACTGGCTGACGTATGCCATGCAGGTCTTCATCATGCCGGCGCTCTGGACGCCATGGCCGTCATCGGAGAAGGCCGCGGCTCCTTCCATCACCATGTCGCCGATCTCGGCGAGCGACTCGCCCTTCTCGTCTCTCGTGAGCGCTCCCATGGGACGCACATGCACCAAACCAACGCGTTGTGCCGTGTCAATCTGATAGCGCACCTCGGCACCCGTGTCGGTGACGGGGTCGGTGTTTGGCATGGTCGCCACGTCGGTGAAGCCCCCATGCACGGCCGCGCGCGAACCGGTAGCGATGGTCTCCTTGTGCTCGAAGCCCGGATCGCGGAAATGCACATGCATGTCCACGAGTCCGGGGACCAGAAACCTGCCCTCGCCGTCAACGACCTCGGCATCTGGTGCGTCTATGGTCTCGGCGACTTGGGCGATCTTTCCGTCCTCGATGAGTACGTCTCTTACAGCGTCAAGACCCACCTGTGGGTCGACCGCATGCGCTCCCTTAATCAGATATGCCATTGCCCTCTCCTCCCAGCAGCAGATACATCTCGGCCATGCGCGTCGCGACCCCGGCCGTCACTTGGTCGAGGATGCGCGAGCGGGCACAGTCGGCAACCTCGGCGTCGATCTCCATGCCTCGGTTCATCGGGCCGGGATGGCAGATGATCGCGTCTGGCTTCATGCGCGCCTCTCGTTCCAGAGAAAGGCCGTACAGACGATTGTACTCTCGACGGCTGGGAATGGCCGCCCCTTCCATGCGCTCGAGCTGCACGCGAAGCATATACACCACGTCCATGTCCTCGATCACGTCGTCCAGGTGATTCGTCTGGTTGCAGTTGTACCAGCTCGGGTCGCCTATCTGGAATGTGGGGGGTGCCACGAGCGTGACGTCGGCACCCATCGTCTTGAGCGCAGGCGCAAGGCTTCCGCATACGCGACTATGCGCCAAGTCACCAACGATGGCCACCTTGAGACCATCCAGATGGCCGAAGTGCTCTCGGATGGTATAGAGGTCGAGCATCGCCTGTGTGGGGTGTTGGTGCTTGCCGTCGCCAGCGTTGATAACGATGGCGTCGGTGTTTTCCGTGACCTTCTGCGGGGTTCCGGCAAAACGTGCGCGCACCACAAACATGTCCACGTTCATGGCGTCAATGGTCTGGATGGTGTCGGCTAGGCTCTCGCCCTTGACGACCGAGCTGGTGGAGCCGCCCATGTTGAGCGTGTCAGCTGAGAGGCGCTTCTCGGCGAGCTCGAAGGAACTGCGCGTACGCGTCGAGGGCTCCAGGAAGAGGTTCACGATGGTGCGACCGCGCAGGGCCGGGACCTTCTTGATGCCCTTGCGGGAGTTGATCTCGGCGAACGAGCGCGCCGTGTCAAGAATCTGTGTGATGTCATCGGCCGTAAGGCTCGTGGTGTCGATGAGGTGTCGTACCGAGAGCATCAGCGCTCGCCTCCCTTTGCGTCTGCCTTCTCCCAGATGGTGACGGAGTTGTCGCCATCCATCTCCTTGAGATGTACCCGTACGTCCTCGGTGTGCGAGGAAGGAACGTTCTTGCCCACGTAGTCAGCACGTATTGGGAGCTCCCTGTGCCCGCGATCCACCATGACGGCAAGTTGCACCGTACGAGGGCGGCCCAGGTCCATCAGCGCGTCGAGAGCTGAGCGCACCGTGCGTCCGGTATAGAGCACGTCATCCACGAGGACGACGTCGGTGCGATCGATTGCGAAGGGAATGTTTGTGGTGTGGCGTACTGGCGCTATGTGCCTCGCGATGTCGTCGCGGTAGAAGCTTATGTCGAGCTGCCCCACGGGAGGACGGGTCCCCTCGATTTCGCCGATT
>CACXDP010000144.1 GCA_902766445.1 uncultured Coriobacteriaceae bacterium | reverse complement strand
GCAGCCGCTCTCGGCACGCTCTGTATACTTTTTGAAGTATGTTGCCCATAGAGCACACTCCAAAGCCAATGCCGGCGACGTGCTCCCGCCAACGTTCGTGGTCGTCACGGAACAGCCAGAAGACAGTCTCGTTTGCCTGCCCAGAGAATAGCAAATTCTTTCGCGCGCGTGGGGAGGGGGCGTGCCTCGACCACCCACGCAAACGCGTCGTGCGCGATTCAGCTTGACCACCAGCCCCTGCCTGGCGCGGCGATCCGGCCTGGCCGCCTTTTGGCCCCGTGTCACGCCTCCGCCACGCCCGCCTCTACCAGTGAGGCGACGGTGTTCCGCACGTCGGTGCTCGCCGTGCCGAGGTCGACGTCGTACTCACGCGTGAGGGCTTCCGCTGTCTCCTCGGGGGTGGCGCCTTGCTGCAGGCGCTCGTATATGAACGCGCCGGTGTCGTTGAGCATCAGTGAGCTGTTGAAGGCCTTCACGTTCCTGCCCGTGGGCATCACCAGGTTCATGCCCGGAACCTTGCGCAAGACGAAACCGTCTTTGATCTTCATGTCGTCTGCTCCTTGCTTCTTTATGATAAAGCCCGATGGCGGGCGAGGGTTTGGGGGGACGCCCACCGAGGGCGACAAGAGAACAATCACCCTGTCGCAGGCGCGAGAGGGGGTGACAGGACCCCGTCCCCCTGTCACAGGCCCTTGTCTCTAAAGCCCGAAAACGGGTGGGATGATTGGGAATGCCTGCCGGAATTCAGCGAACCCCAGCAGGCAGGGGTGGCTCCGTGAACCATCACCATGTTGACGGGGCGGATACACCTATTCTTACCTTACATGGCGTATCCGCATTCTATTCCAGGTAAATCTTCAAACGGATTATCACACGTACTCGCCGTGATGCAATCGCTGGCGTCGAACTCCACCTTAGTGACCTCGGGGGTCTCGTAGGCCTTCCTCTCGTTGTCCATCTCGGTTACCTCCTCTCGGAAATGCTCGTTGACTTGCCTTCTATGCTTGCCGCCGTGGGGCGGGAAACACCGTTTTATGGCGCCTGCCTTGCCTTCGCCCGGTACTCCGCCGCGATGTCCGCCTGGAGCTTCCGCCAGTCGCAGGACGCGGCGACGCAGCGGTGCTGCGCGGCAAGGCTCTTGTGCTGGGTGGGACAGTAGTGGCATTTGGTGTTGTGGGAGCAGGTATGGCACTCCTCCGGAACCACATAGTTCTTCACGTCCTGATTGACCTCCCGCCACGCACTTTCAAAGCCGATGCGCTTCACGTCGGCGCAAATCACGTCTCGTGGGAAGTCCAGACAGGGACCCATGGTGCCGTCCCAGTTCATGGCGAAGGTGGTCCTGCCCGCGTTGCAGTAGAGGCCGCTGGGCAGGATGTGGGGCTCGTCCTCCGGAATCTCCCCCATGAACTCCGCCTCCTCCTCGGTCTGACTTCTCGGCGTGCGGGGGAACATGTCACGCTGTTTGCGGTAGATGCGGGCGTTTTCCTCCAGGCTCAGCCCGAAGTCCTCCATGCGGCGGTCCGTATCGGGGTCGGCCTCTATCAGCATGGCGTTCACGTTCACGTCCTCCGCGCCGAGCGTCTTCGCGTAATCCATGACCCGATCCACCCAAGGCAGCATATACGCGCTAGGGGTGACCATCAGGCGGACGTGCAGTCCTGCCACGATGGCGGCGCGGATGTTCGCGGTGACAGCCTGAAACGCGTCGTGCCCAGTGACGGCCCTGTAGGACTCCCCATCGCAGCCGTAGAGGGACACGTCGACGACGTAGGGCGGGTACTCCACGAACAGTTCGATTGCGTCCCCATTCAGCAAAATGCCGTTGGTCTTGACACGCACGGACACGCCCTGTTCGATGAGATATAGATAGATTTTCCGGAAATCCGGGTGCGTCATGGCCTCGCCGCCGGTGAGCAGGGCGTTAATCATGCCGTGCTCGATGGCCTGCCCCATGAGGCCGATCCACTCGTCGCCGGACAGCATGCGCTCCCTCACCGTGGGGTCGGTGAGGTGGACATAGCACATCTTGCAGTCCAGATTGCACAGAGGCGTCAGCTCGAAGATGCCGCTGATGGGGGTATCGTTCTCCCGGGCGTTCTTGGTCATCTCGCGTATGAGCTTGTTGTATCTTATCGTGTTCATGGTTGCTTATCCCTTGCGAATCGTCTCGTAGGTCAGCCGCGCCGCCGCCTCGTCCGGCAGGCAGCGCAGGTGGTACATCGGCACATCGCACGCCAGAGTGCCCATCAGCGCCGCCGCGCCGTCCATGGCTTTATCGTCCCACACCGGCATCATCGCCTGCCTGAGCATCACAGTCATGGCCTGCATCGGGTTCATTGGCGTAATGCGGTTCTCCTTGGCCTGCGAAAGCCACACCAGCGCCCGCACAGGCACGGAGACCTGCCGATGGATCGCGTCCTTGCCGTCCCAGGGCATCCCGAAAGCTATCCATTCGCCATTGATCTTTCGCAATCCCGGCCGGTCGCCGATGAGGAGGTCCGCGCCGAGGCGCCTCTCCCAGAGCCTCGCCTGCGTGGACTTGCCCATGCCTGATGGGCCGAGGAAGACCACGCCGAAGCAGTCCTTCTCCACCAGCGACGCGTGGAGCGGCAGGCCGTCCCGCATGACCATGCCCGCCTCGCAGGCGGCGCGGATGGAGCTGGACAGGGGAATCGAGGGTTGTATGTGCAGCCTGTGGTCACCTCTTTCAATATCGAAGAACCGGTCCGTGACCCATACGGCCATGTCGCCGTAGTCGCGGCTGCACAGGAGCACGTTGCGCGCGCCCTCCGCGAGGCGGAGCTCGTCCGCGAGCGTGTTGACGAACGCCCAGCCGTCGCCCGTGTCGTGGATGGTGAAGTACTCGGTCTCGTAGGCTAAGGGGCAGCCCAGCGCCAACGCGCGTTTTTCTTCCAAATCCCCGACATCGCCGAGGCGCAGGGTAAAGGTGTGGGTGTAGGGCATGGGCACAGCGAAGTTCGCGAGCCTCTTTGCTGATTCGTGGTTGGCGATGCCGTCGTCCGTCCGCAGGCGGTAGCCGGCGAAGAAGAACTCCCTCATGGGCGCACCGCCCTCATGCCGGATGGACGCGCGCCTGTGGCGGTGCGCCCGCCTCCCGCCTGCAGCCTGTCTATGTCAAGGGAAAGAGGGGCAGTTATGCCTTGCTTGCTTGACGCTAGCGAGCTGCGGCATCCTCGTCAACCTCCCTCGCGGAAAACCACGCGATCCATACCATACCCATCGACGGGTACGAACTTTATACTATACCCCCAACCGCGTGACACGCCATCCCGCGGTGCGGAAATACACAAGCATCCCCCACCGACGCCCATGGGGTTGAGTTGCGAGCTCAACCGTTCTACACCGCCATCGCAAACAGACGAGCCAATCAGAGAAGATCCTGCCAGGCGACCACAATCTGTGCTACAGTGATTCCAACCACTCGCGCAACGACGCGGGGGAAGTCAAGCGCGGGGAAGTCCCCGCGCATTTTCTTATCGGGAAGGAATCTCGACAGCGCCAGGCACGGTCAGCGCATTCTTTGACGAAAGTGAACAAGAGAAAGAATTCCAGCAGGATACGAAATACTACCTGCTCACGATGGTGCTCCATGACCAGAGCGAACCAATAGACGATGAGATAATCAGTTACGAGTCAAGGCTGTCCATGTCCTCGCTCCCGGATATACCATTCCATGCATACGACCTATTCCACGCGCAAAAGGCTTACGATGGCCTCGATTTCGGGACACGGAAAAGCTCTTCTTCAAGTTCTCCGGCTTTGTCCGCCGCCTCCCGATAAGCTACGTGACCCTTGCGTATCGTCGCGCGGAGTTTGAAGACACCGCCGCCCTTTCCGAGCGTATGCGCAGGGACCTCGTTGCCTTCGTGAAGGAAAACCTCGCCGAGTTCCAGTCGTTCGATACCGTCGCGATTTACTATGACGGCGGTCAAAACGCCCCACGGCTCGCAATCCATGGGACCTTCGACGAAACGTTGTCGGTGAACACGGCGAATACAAGAAGCTCCGCTACCAGGAGCGTCGTCTGGCACAAGTCGCGGACTTCATCTGCTCGATAGAGCTCGCCGCGCTTCGCTACGCCGACCACGAGGAGACGTCAACGTACATCAAGCTGTTCGGAGGCGCACGCGCGTTCAAGGCCAACCAGCTCAAGCAGACGCGTCGAAAGCGGCATCGGTGACGCGTTAAGCGAGTCAAAACAAGTGACAGAACCTCCGTCTTCCTGTCACAGGAGACAGTTCCCCAGCGATCACGTAGTTGCGCTACACCCGCATGCGCTCGATCGTGCAGGCATGTACCTTGGTCTTTTACAAACACGATCCTGCGTCCCCTGTGCTTTACCACGTCCAAGAGCGCCAGATCAACGGCTTCGCGAATGGAGGCGTCGGGGAACTCGTTCTTCAGGTCAGCAACAAGGCGCGCACTCAGTTCGTCCACCACGTTTGCTCCCACAAGCGTGACAAAGGAACCCGGCGTCGGGGCTTCTGTCGGCAGCGCTATGCGAACAGCTCATCGAGCGTGATGACGTTCGTGAACGCGGAGCTGTACTCGTTGCGAACGAGGCCGAAGGTCGTGATGAGGGTGCCACGCACCGAGACCTTAGGCGACACCTCTCGCGCAAGCAGGTCCTGCCTGCGGAGCAGGGTCTTGTAGTAGGCCTTGTCGACCGTGAAGTCCCCACCCCAGTACTTGATCTCGCACATGTTGACGACGTTGTCGTCCCTCGCGAGGAGCAGGTCGACCTGCGCCCCGTCCTCGTCATCCGCGCGCTTCGACCAGGCCGAGACCGTCGCGATCACACCAGACACCCCCAAGGCCGCCTTTATCTGAGCCACGTGGTTGAAGCACACGTTCTCGAAGGCGAAGCCCCGCCATGCGACCACCGCCTGCGACGTGATGCCATTCTGCCAGAAGCGCTCGTCCGTCACTGACCTCCCGTCGACGAAGTGGAGGTAGAACCGGCAGAACGGGTCGACGAGCTTGTAGTGCTCCTCGCGGGCTCCCAGGCCGAACGGGACGTACTTGACGACGAAGTCACTCGCTATGAGGGCGTTGACGTTGCGCGAGAAGCTTCCTCCGTCCGTCACCCCAAGCCTCTGGGTAATCTCTTTGCGCGTGTATCCGGCGTTTCGCGTGTTGAGGAGCCTCACGATGGCCTTCGCCGCCTCGGGATTGGCGAACACCGAGGCAAAGAGCCTGTCGAACTCGCCCCTTAACCCAGCGTCACGGGCGAAGAAGAGCGCGTCCACGTTTTGGGCCAGGCTGAGCTCACCGTCGACGTAGCCCATGTAGTAGGGGATACCGCCAAACACCATGTAACTCTGCGCGATGTCGTACCTCGAGAGCCTCACCTGGGCCGACACGTAGAACTCCTCGCACTCGCGCAGCGTGAACGGGGAGAGCTTGATCTGGTAGGTGATCCTGTTGTAGAGGCCGCCATGGCCGTTAATCAGGTTGTCGAGGACCCAGGAGTTGGCACTGCCGCACACGATGACCATGAGGTTCTTGCGGTGGCACCCCCACGTGTTCCAGAACCCCTCGAACGCGCGCATGAAGCCGGACCTGGGCGTGTCGAGCCACGGGAGCTCGTCGAGGAACACCACCTGCCTTGAGCCGTCGTCGATGCGCTGCAGCAGCATCTCGAGGAGGAGGAAGGCATCCAGCCAGCTCGTAGGCCTCTCGCAGCGCTCCATGCCATGGAGGACGAGCGAGTTGTAGAAGTGGTCGAGCTGGGCGCGGAGCAGCCCCCTTGGCTCCTCGTCCTCCGGGGAGAGGCCCGCGTGCCTGAACGTTATGCGTCCGGCGAACGTCTCGTCCACCAGATAGGTCTTGCCCACGCGACGTCGACCGTAGACGGCAACGAGCTCGGCCCTGCCCCTCTCGTAGAGCCGGTTGAGCTCTCTGGCCTCCCTCTGTCGTCCTATCATCTTGAGAGCCCTTCTTTAATCGGCGATGAGCTAAGGTACCGAATCTTCACCGCCTAACAATACTCGATTAATAGCCTAGAATAGAACTAATCGGCGGTCAATACCAATAAGTACCAGTTCGCCGCCGATTAAGTTAGGCAGCGACCGTGTCGAGCGCAACGAGCTCGCCGGACTCATCCCTCAGGGACGCGTCACCCTCGAAGTAGGGCCGTCCATGCTACACGTCAGACGTGGTGGTACTCGCGTATGAGAAATGTGGTTCTGGCCCGCCCCAAAGAATGGTCAGATCCGCCTGCGTGGGCGGAAAAGGGGACTGTAGAAAAACCCCCTATTCCACGCAGGCATCACTTTGCGTTGCAGATCTCGGATGCTGGGCAAGGAGGGCCGTAGCTTAGGCCGCGCCCGCTCCCGTCTCATGGACAACGGAATCATCGCCGCGCCGGCCTCGACGAGGGAGGCGGCGGTGTTCTGCACGTCGGTGGCGGCCGTGCCGAGGTCAACGTCGTACTCCTCCGTCAGCGCCCGCGCGGTCTCCTCGGGGGTGGCGCCCCCCTGCAGGCGCACGAAGACGAACGCGCCGGTGTCGTTGAGCATCAGCGCACCGTTGAACGCCCTCACGCTCCTGCCCGTGGGCATCACGAGGTTCATGCCCGGGACCTTCCTCAAGACGAACCCGTCCTTGATCTTCATGTCGTTCGCTCCTTGCGTGTATGCAAAAGCCCGGTGCCGGGCGGGATTTAGGGAAGGTCCGCCGGGGTTCGCTGAATCCCGGCGGACGGTGTAGCTCTGGAAGGGGTGACAGAACCTCCGTCCCCCTGTCGATGTGAACCACTACGACATGGTCGGCGGTGTGCCCCTCTACCTGCGCCAGTTCGACGGCACCTCAAGTTCAAGGTGGCATGGGACGACGAGACGGCTATTGTCCCAGGCACGTGATGGGAACGACGAACACGCCGTCGTCGCGGCGATACGCGTAGCCCCCGGGCACCACGACCGCGCAAAACGACGGGGGCCCCATGATGTCGCCGTCTATCTTCCGCGAGAGCTTGAGCAGGCTCTTTGCGCCTTCGTCGATCTCCCATGCGCCAAGCTTCATCTCAAAGAGCGCATAGCGCCCGTCGCGAAGCGACACGACGGCGTCCGCCTCCAAGCCGCTCTCGTCGCGGTAGTGAAGAACCTCCCCGTGAAGGGCCCGCGCGTATACGCGCAGGTCCCGCACGCACAAGCTTTCGAATAGCAGGCCGAGCGTCGGAAGGTCGCGCAGCAGCGAGGTGGGGCCAGCACCTAGGGCGGCGACGGCCACGGACGGGTCACAGAGGTGGCGCGTCGGCGTCCGCGTGATGCGCGATTTTGCGCGCAGGGACGGAGACCAGGCCGGGAGGTCCTGAATCACATAGAGCTTTCTGAGCGTCGCTATGTACGAGTCGACGGTGTCGCGCGACAGCTCGGTACCGCGCTGCCGAATGTCGCTGCGAATGGTGGTCTGCTTGGCCTGGCTGGCGCTTACGCGCGCGTACTCCCGAAGGATGACCCTCGCATACTGAGGGTTCCGCTCCACGCCATCGGCCCGCGAGATGTCTCGTTCGCATATGGCCGCCAGGTAGTCGTAGGCCGTCTCCAGACCGGCATCCCCTGCGAGCTCGGTGACGGCCCATGGCCACCCGCCCCTGCTCACGAGGAACGCGAGCGTCTCGACGTCCGAATGGCTGCATCCGTCGATGTCCTCCGGCGCCTCGAACAGCGCGCGAAGCGACACCTCGCCTGTCGAATCGCCCGACTCGCTGAGCGACATGGGGAGCATGTCGAGGAACGAGAAGCGACCGGCACCCGAATGGGACGGCTTCGCGTGGGGGGTAGCTGAGCCTGTAAGGATGTAGGCACCGACCCTCCTCTCGCGGTCCACGGCGAAGCGGACCGCATCCCAGAGCTGGGGAGCATCCTGCCACTCGTCTATGAGCACGGGCTTCTCGCCGCGAAGCAGCACCGAAGGCTTCGTCTTCGCGAGGCGAAGGTTCGCCTCGCGCATGTCCTGGTCTTGCATCATGACAGCGCTCGAGGCGACCTGAAGGGCCGTTTCGGTCTTGCCGCACCACTTGGGGCCCCGTATCTCCACGGCACCCGCATGGGCAAGCTTGGACGCTAGCAGATCGTCCGCTATTCTTGGCCGGTACTCACTGACGGCGAGCTCAGGTATCATTGCGCTTCTCCGTTCCAGGACGTGAACCCACTACCCATGCTATCATCCCAACCAGCAGATTGCGAGGTTTTCGACCAGCAGATTGCGAGGTTTTCGACCAGCAGATTGCGAAGCCTTCGGTGACAAAGGGGCCTCCCTTCCTTCCGTGCGGGTGGTCGAAGGGGGACGCGCCTCCTCAAGGTGTGTCCCCCTCCGACCACCTTCGCAAGCGCGTCGCGCGCGATTCGGTTTGTCTCAGCCCAAAAACCTGTGGGTGGGGGCAATGCTTCCGACATTCTTGGCCCACTGGCGAAGGCTGACGTTCATGTGGCTGCTTTCCCCGGGTTTTGCGTTGGCGTGGCAGAGACCGCCGCGGCAACGTCAGTAAGGGGGTAAAATCCCACGCCACCGTCAATCCCGTGGAACGCGAGCCACACGAACGACGATTCGCGGGAAAGCGCGCCACGCCAACGCAAAACCCGAGGAACGCCCCGCAGAGTCGGACTGGCGGCCTCCCCCCACCACCCGACCGTCCGCGCCTTCGTGGTGCCGCACCGACCAAGGTTGGCCCATCTGTAGCTGCAGACCCACAGGTCTAGGACCGAACCTTCAGTCTGGTAATCCTTCGGGAGCAGGATTGGGAGCAGGGTACTGAAGTAACACATCCCCCGGCATGGCTGGGGGTTTTATGACCGCAGCTCTCGTTGTTGTCCGTCTCGGCCCCCGTTCCTAGGAGCAGGCCGTTGCCCGCGGCAGCCCCCATCTTAGGACGGGGACCAAGATGTCACAAACATGGCCTGGCAAGCCAGCTATCGCACCACAAGCGGAGCTTGTGGTTTTTCTTCAACCAATAGGGGTCACATAAGAAGGGGTCATACGCGTCCATCAAGAGGACTTCTGTCAGGTGCTTTCCTATACTCCGGACGTGAAGTACGCGGAGGACGGCGAACCGAGCGCGCCCGACTCGCCCGACCTCCCCACCAGGACAACCGACCCCGTGCATCCGACGGAATCCTTTGCCGCCATGCCCTTACTCGTCTATCTCATGGGGGCGCCCGACGCGCACGCAAAGAACTACTCGCTTATCCGCGACAGCGCCCGCAAATTCCGCATCGCCCCGCTCTACGACGTCGCATCAGGCCTACCGTACGACCTATCGTGGAGTCGTCCCCTGCGTCTGGCGATGTCCATAGGCGGCGAGAACCGGCTGGGCCGCGTTGGGAGGAATCACATAGAGCGCTTCTCGGAGACAACCGGAATCGGACGCGAACGGTGCGTGAACCTCATGGCCAACCTCTACGACCGCGTCCCCACGAAGACGCGAGATTGTATTGAGCGAAGCCCGCCAGCAGCAGCTGCCGGGAGCCGGAGAGTTGGCCAAACGGATCGTTCCGCGCCTCGATGCCCGCTGCGCGCGCACGCTCCAACGGCCCTAGCGATCTGTTTGAAGTGACAGAACCTCCGTCCCCCTGTCACACACTCGGTCTGGCCGTCCTTTGCGCCGCGTCAGGCCTCCGCCGCGCCGGCCTCGACGAGGGAGGCGACGGTGTTCTGCACGTCGGTGGCGGCCGTGTCGAGGTCGACGTCGTACTCCTCCGTCAGCGCCCGCGCGGTCTCCTCGGGGGCGTGTCCCCCACGGCACACCGTACCCCCATTTCAGCCGATTCGGGCGTGGGTTCAGCGTTAATTCTTTTGTCCGACCCACCCAGCCCGTGGTCTCCGTAGCCCCCGGCCGGCCTCTCCCGCTGGTCTCCCGCCGCCACAAGCCGGATGGCTTCGTCCAGCAGTTCGATGTCGCATCCCCTCTTGACGGCGAGCTTGTAGTCCTCCTTGAACCTGGCCGTCCACCTGACCCTGCACTCGTCGCGTCCGCTCATCTCTTGAGCTCCGCCAGCGCCTCATCCACGCCGTACGCCCTTAGGTCGTCGTCCCGCGCGACCCTCTCGGCCTCGAGTATAGCCACCAGCGTCTCCTTGCTGGGCTCGTCCAGACTGACGTCGAAGGGGAACCCTCTCACTCGGACGGCCTTCTTTAGGAAGACGTTGATCACGGTCCCCAAAGACATGCCGAGCTCGACAAACAGCACCTCACCCTGCGCCTTGAGCACCGGGTCGATGCGATGTGCATAGCTTGACGAGACGGCCGTGCAGGTGCTCTCTCCATCCGCAGTCGCTATGACTTGACTTTCACCCATTCCTACATCGCTTGTCTTGCGAAGTCAAGCATTCGACGCGCGGGCGTGACAGGAGGACGGAGGTGCTGTCACCGATATTACAGAAATACAAAAGCATGCCCCACAGCCGTTGCTATCAGCCTCTCACGGGCCAGCCAGCATCGCCCCATGCGACGTGGTGGGACTGCGGGGAGTATCCCCCAGTCCCACAGCCAAAACAGCCCCGTTTGCCTGCCCAAAGAATGTCTAATGCTTTCTTGCGCGACTTTTACCATTTTAGCAAGCGTGCGTTCGTGATTCGGCTTGACCGCCCGCCCCTGCCCGCCGCAGTGATCTGGTTTGGCCGACCCATGAGAAGCAACCATGGAGGCCGACGGGCGGCCCAGCGGAGGATATCTACTTGCCAAAGTTCAATCTGCCAAAGTACAATCAGGCAAATCTGATTTTGGCGGGAGGAGCATCATGTTCATAGGCAGGGAGCGGGAGCTCGCGGCGCTCGAGAGTTGCTATGGCTCGTCCTCGTTCGAGTTCGTCGGAGTGTACGGGCGCAGGCGCGTGGGCAAGACCGCCCTTATCAGCCGCTTTACGCGCGACCTGCCATGCGGGTACTGCACGGCGATCGAGGACGACGCCTCGGCAAACCTGCGCCTGCTCAGCCAGGCCGTATGGGCGCTGCAGAATCCCGAAGCAGACCCCGAGCTCGCGCCGGTCTATCAGGACTTCCAAACCGCGATTGAAGCCTGCTTCGCCCACGCGCGGGGCAGGCGCTGCGTCTTGGTGATCGACGAGTTCCCCTACCTGGCGAAGTCGTACCCCGCCTTCCAGTCGATGCTGCAGTCCTCCATCGACCGCAATAGGGAGGGCAGCGGACTCTTCCTCATCCTGTGCGGCTCGTCCCTGTCCTTCATGAAGGAGCAGCTGCTCGGGCGCAACAGCCCGCTCTACGGCAGGAGGACCGCCCAGATGGAGCTCCTGCCTTTCGACTTCTTTGATTCCCTAGCGTTCTTCCCTGGCGCCGACGCGCACCTGGCCGCAAACCTCTACGGCATGGTCGGCGGCGTGCCCCTCTACCTGCGCCAGTTTGACGGCTCCTCCACACTCGAGCAGAACGTGGAGCATGTCTTCCTCGACCCCGCGGCGATGCTCTACGAGGAGCCGAGCAACCTCATCAAGCAGGAGGTGAGCAAGGTCGCGCCGTACAACGCGGTGCTCTCCGCCATCTCGGGAGGCTCCTCTCAGCACAACGAGGTCGCCACGAAGGCGGGCATCGAGTCGAGCGCACTCGACTACTACCTCAAGGAGCTCGTGCGCATCGGCCTCGTCGAGCGCGAGGAGCCCGTGACCGGCGACGGAAGGCGACGAGCGGTCTGGCAGGTGTCCGACCCGCTCTTCCGCTTCTGGTACCGCTTCGTGAGGCCGCGCCAGAGCCTCATCGAGCGCGGACTCGGCAACAGGGCGACAGGGCGCATCGTATCCGCCCTGCCGGAGCATATGGGCCCGGTCTTCGAGCGCATCTGCCGTGACTGGCTCTGGCGCCAGCTCGCCGAGGGGGCGATTGACTTCGGCTTCTCCGACGTGGGACGGTGGTGGGGCAACGACCCCGCCGAGCGCAGCCAAGCGGAGATTGACATAGTGGCCCTTGACGACGGGGCCACGGTGCTCGTGGGCGAGTGCAAGTGGCAGGGCGAGAGGACCGGCAGCGACCAGCTTTCCAAACTCGACCGACGGGCACGCCTGGCGCGGGGGGACTCCGCCACGCGCAGGTGGCTCTTCGCGCGAGAGGGCTTTACCCAAGGATGTGCGGAACTCGCCTCGCGGGTGCCCAATGCGAGGCTGGTGACGTTCGACGAGATGGTCTCCGGTCTTCAGCGGTAGGTACGCCCGCCGGTATTTATAAGCTGCTCTCAGACCGGCGTTGGCACTTCGCAGGCGGAGGCGTGGGACAAAGCCACCGGAGCCTGCCACTAAAGATGAGTCAAGAGAGCGGGTTTCGCAGCTCATG
>CACXDP010000143.1 GCA_902766445.1 uncultured Coriobacteriaceae bacterium | reverse complement strand
GGAGCTCGAGCTGCGGCGACAGTTCGACATCGAGCGCGACGTGCTCAAGATGTACTTCGACACCACCGTCGCCATCGAGGACTCGCTGCTGCTCGGCGCCCTCAAGCGCCACCATTCCGAGAAGCTTCAGGCCATCACCTCTACCATCCAGCGCGAGCAAAACGAGGTCGTGCGTCACGAGGACGTGAACGCGCTGCTCGTGAGCGGCGTCGCGGGAAGCGGCAAGACTTCGGTGATGCTGCAACGCGTGGCGTACCTCTTTTACCAAGAGCGCAAGAGCCTGCGACCTGACCAGGTGTATCTCTTTACGCCGAACGCGGTGTTTGGCCGCTACATCGACTCCGTGCTGCCGAGTCTGGGCGAGGCGAACCCGCAGGTATTGACTTGGCGAAGCTTCGTCGCGTCGCAGGGACTCGACAACCGTGATGTTGGGGCAAAGACCTCAGCTGAGACGCTGCGCGAACTCGAACGCGCCGTGCCCGGGCTCGAGCTCGAGGCCGAAGACATGCGCGACGTGAAGCTCGACGGCATCGTGTTGCTTCGAGCCGCGCAGGCAAAGAGCGCGCTCGACAAGTTCGCGCAGTTCCCGATTGGGCCGCGCCGCCTTGCGCTCACCCGCGACGAGTTGCACGACCGCCTCGAGCGCAAGCTGGGACAGCTTGCCCGCAAGGACGAGTGGCAGGAAGAGATGCTCGGACTTGATGTGGACGAACAGGTACAGGTCTTTGGCGAAACCGTTTCGCCGGAAGACGAGCGCGAGACAATCGAGCTCACGCGGCGCTACCTCGTGCATCGACTCGAGGGGGCGCACGACTTCATCGACCAGCTCGCGTGGCTGCGCATCGATCGCGTTGGTTCGCGGCTGCTTGGCGGACGTTCGCTCAATGCATGCGAGTGGCTTTGGCTGCGTCTCTTGCTGACGGGCGAAGGCATTAAGGACGCGCGCTATGTGATGATCGACGAGGTGCAGGACTATTCGCTGGCCCAGCTCGTGCTGCTCTCGCGTTACTTCGGGCGCGCGCACTTCCTCATGCTCGGCGACGAACATCAGGCGATTCGCGAGGGAACGGCGTCGTGGGACGAGATGCGCGAGGTCTTCGCCGCGTCGCATGGCAGCGTGAAAGAGTGCTCGCTGCGGACGAGCTACCGTTCGTCGCCCGAGATAACGGAGATGTTCAGCAGCCTGATGGGCGATGAAGAGCGCGGGACGCTGGCCTCGGTGCGAAGCGCGGGCGTGGTGCCCGTGGTTGAGGCAATCGAAGACACGGATGCATATCTCACGCGACTCGCTGGCATCGTCGAGGAACAGCGCGGTCGCGCGGGCCTGTGTGCCATCGTGGTGGCTGACCCCCGTCGCGCCGTCTGGCTGGCAAAGAAGCTCGGTGACGTGCCGCTCGTGGGACGCGGCGACACCCTGCCCGCTTCGGGAATCGTATTGCTCGACCTGTCGCTGGCAAAGGGGCTGGAGTTCGACCACGTCGTGGTGGCTGACGCGCAGGATTGGGTGTATGGGGACGACGAGCTTTCGCGCAGGCGGCTTTACACGGCGCTCTCGAGGGCGATGCACGAGGTGACGGTGCTCGCGCAGGGTCAGCTCACGCCACTGCTCGCGCCGTACCTCGCTGGGCGGGCGACCGCGTCGGGCGGGGCGACGGGCGGCGGAGCTTCTTCCGCTGCCCAAGATGCGGGTGAGGTGGTCGCATGAATCTCCAACAGGCCATAGCGCACGCAAACGCCTTCGTGCTGCCGGCGTTTCTTGTCGACGACCAGTCGCGCACGGCCGAGCGCGAAAAGAACGAGGAGGCCATCGCGCTACTACGCGATGCGTGGATGGCCGCACCTTTGGGCGCGGAGCCTTTTTCGTTCAATCTGGTGCGGGCCTTGGCCGATCGCAACCGAGAGCTCTGCGACCTCATCGGCGAAGAAAGCCTTCGCGAGCTGCGGGGGACGAGTCTGGCCCAGCGCCTCTCAGATGACGACATCGTACGCTCGGCAGCGGCGCTGCAGCGACGCGACGCGGCCGAGGTGCGCCGCGCAGCGGGTCCGGGTCTGCGCGACATGGGCGTCGCCTACGTGCAGGCGCCAGTCATGGGCATGGTGGGCGGCGTGGACATCGAGACGACGAGCCGCTACCCCGATCGGGGCTACATCATCAACGTTGGGTTGGAGTTCGTGAAACTGGCTCCTAAGGGACGGGCCAAAGAGGGGTATGCAACGTATTGCGGTATGCCCGAGCAATACGCGAAGACTGGCGTTCCGCTGGCAAACATCCACCACATTTCGTGGAAAGACTTGGCGGGGCGGCAGCCCTTCCGCACGAACACCACTTTGCAAAAGGCGCTGCTCATGGCGCTGGAAGCATTCCCATATATGGCGCACAACGCGGCCTTCGAAGACTCGTGGTTCATGCTGCAGCTCGATGGGTATGCCGAGGCGCGCAAGGCCGGGCGCATCGTGGTGATCGATACGCGTGACATCTGTCGGCGCATCGACCCGGAAGTGCGCACCCTCCCCCACGACTCGCATCCGGCTGCGCTGGAGACTTGGGCCAAGAGGCGCAAGACGCTCAAGGCAAACGAAAAGGAGCGGCATCTGGGGCTCGATGACGTGGACCTGATGTTTCGCACCGTTGAGGCGGAGTTTGCCGAGAGGAACATGTTTGCATGACGGTGAGCGGATAGGGTGTTGCGGCGGGGTGACGTCCGCGCATGGCTATCTTGGCTCGCCGGCTGGGCTTATCGAAGGTTTACCAATAAGACTTAACCGCTGCGAGGTATCGGTCCGTCAACAAGCCCATGCTGGGGTCGTTGATGTGGATATAGACCATCCTGCCGTCAATCGAAAGGTACAGTCTCGTTTGCAGCGACTGGACATCCTTTGACATGGACTCATCGAATTCGGTGTCCACCCAACTGGCCTTGTACCATACGTAGCCACCGAGATCAATCGGCTCGGTGCCAATCCCACCGTCGACGTCGAGAACCATGGTGGCGGGATCTTCACCATCCAAGTTTGGTGCATCGTGGATGTTCATCAGAGCAAGGCCAAGCGGGCCAAGGTCAGTGGCGTAACGAAAGTCGGGTTCTCCCGACATGTCTTTCTCGACGAAGTAGGCTGGTTGCACTACGCCCTTGGGCTCGATGCGGATGCCGAGGGCCTCGCTTTTGTACTTGCCGTCCTTCCACGTGCCCCACTCGCCTTCGAAGGGATTGGGGAAATCCTCGGGGACCTTGACAGCGGGCCACTTTTCGGCCTCGAGAGATGCGACGAGCGCGTTCCAGTCGACGGTGCCATCCTCCGCTATGTAGCTGGAGAAATCGATGGTAGGAGCTTCCTCGTCTGCGTCGGCGGCTTTGGCCTCTGGCTCTGATGACTTCTCGGCGTCGGTGTCTTTGGACTTGGTCTTTTCCTTGGGGTTGGACGACTTGGCGGGGGTGTCACTATCGGCGGTCTTATCGTCCTTGGCAGACTTGGCACCTTTGTCGCCCTTGGCGGGCTTGCTGTCCCCGGCGCCGTCAGCGGTTCCGTCACCCTCGGCGGGTTCGGTGGTCGACGAGTCTTTGGCGTCGGATTTCGCCCCATCGCCCTCCCCCTGCGAAGATACCTCTTCGGTGGACGATGGATTGCCAGAGACAACATCCGAGATGGAGGGAAATACCAGTGAGGATGATGCGGAGGTGAACCATTCGAGGGCAGGCGGAACCGTTGCGCACACAAGCACGATCACAAGGCATACGACTGCTCCTCTGCCAGCACTTTTTGCAGATTTCGGCCTACTGCCTTTCCAAGCGAGGCTGAGGATGAGGCCAATAGGCGGCAACAGAAAACCAAGGGCCGCCCAGACAAAACCGCCTCTATCCACTGGAGTCGGCTCCGAAGAGAATGGCCTATGGCGAGACCGCACACTAGTGGCTATTACTGGAACCGGCGGATTTAGGGAAGCTTCTGCATCGTCCTCGTTTTGCAAACGAGGCTTCTTCTCAAACGAATCTAACCGTTCGCCGCACTCAGGACAGGTAGTTGCACCGTCCTCAACCGCCGCACCGCACTTTTTGCACATCGTCATGCCAGTTTCCCTTTGCCATAATGGCGATTTGCCACTTTTGTCCCCACAATGGTACCGCAATGGAGCTCATAGCTTGGCAAAGGCGGTGAACAAGTTACTGTTTACACCTGCAACGTACTGTTTGGGAATACCCATTGATACATATTCGCAAGCGGGAGTATCCCCGAGCAGCGCACCCGATGCAGAATTGCGGGGACAGGGCGTGATTAGCGACGCGGACAATGCGGCGGTGATGGCCCATATCAAAATTAGTGACACTTTGGTTTTCTGAATTTGGCAAAATGCCTGTTGACGGAAACTTTTCAGTTTCAAATGTACACTGGCTACTTTACACAGTGCGCATTTGAACCTGAAAACAGTCTGTTATCTGGGGTTTTGTCGTCTCCATAAAACCAAAGTGTCACTAACGCTTCGCAACGCCTCAGAGAGAGCGCCAATCACGTGGCGAAAGTTAAGAGATTTGATGGCATGGCCGGCATTTCCAGACTGTCAACCACAAACAAGTCGCGGGAAGCAACTCCTTGCAGCGATTTGGCGCGCAAATCAGTATGCCGACCGAGCGAAGTGCTCGTCACTAGGCCCCGCGCTCGCGCCGAACGGCATGTTAGTGCGTAGAACAGCATGCCGAACGCGCAGAATACTCATCGGAGAGTCCCGCACTCGCGTCGAACGGTGAGTTAGCCGTAGGACGGCATACTGAAGTGGCTTTTCCGCTCGGAAGAGTTGTGCCATAGTAGACGTAAGCGTCAGGGAATCGCTGAAAGGACAGTTGAGGAATGCTGAGTCGTCTCATCTGCATGCTGGTAGGATACGCATGCGGTTGCATCCTATTCTCGGATATCGTAGCACGAGCGCTTTCGGGACGATCCGCGTTTGAGCTGGGCGACGGTAACCCCGGCATGGCAAACGTCGGTCATATACTCGGGACAAAAGCTGCCATCCTCGCGCTTCTGGGTGACATCCTCAAGACCGTGGCGGCTGTCGTTTTTGCGCGCACACTATCTCCCGACCTTGGTGTCGCTGCGACCGGCTGGGCAGGACTTGGTGCCACCCTCGGACACGACTTCCCATTCTGGCACGGTTTCAAGGGCGGCAAAGGAGTCACGACCATCGCCTCGACGATTATCCTCATGCATCCACTATGGGGCATTCTCGCAGGTATCGTGGGTGTCGCGTCCATCTTTGTAACGGGATACCTTAGCGTGGCGGCGCTCATTGCCATGGGCTTCTATGTGGTGGTCATGTTCGTGATTGGGCCACTCGAGGTTGCGCTGCTGAGCGTCGTCTTTATGGCGCTGCAGGTCTATGGCCACTGGGGCAAGCTCGTGGGCATCGCCAACGGCACAACAAAACGCGCCGGTCTGGCAGACAAGTTCCGGCGCAAGAGATAGGCTGAGATAGGCAACGGGGACAGCACAGGAGAGTCCGGCTCGAAGGACAGCCGATCCGGAGCGCGCGCCAGGATTAGGCACAGTCAAATACGCGGACGCACGAAAGGGAAACCCCTTTCGTGCGTCCGCGTTAATTAATGATTTGACGTTTCTCGGCAGACACAACAGACAGGCACGGAGACGACATGCCTCTACGAGCATAGCTCGTGGGCAACCTCGATAATGTGGGCAGCATTGAGCCGGAAGTGGTCGAGCAGCGCCGCGCCAGGACCGGAGGTACCAAAGACGTCCGGCAAACCAATTCGGCGCACCGGCACGGGACAACGCTCGCACAGGACCTCAGCAACAGCAGTGCCAAGACCCCCAACGATGCTGCCTTCCTCAATGGTGATAACCTTACCGGTCTTCTGCGCGCACGCGACGAGCAAATCGGCGTCTATCGGCTTGATGGTGGACATGTTGACCACCTGAGCAGCAATGCCCTCCTCGGCAAGCTTATCCGCCGCCTCGAGCGCACGTGGTACCATCATGCCACATGCGACCACCGTCACATCGCCGCCCTCACGCAGCACCTCCCCCTTACCGAGGGTGAACTCGAAGTTATCAGCGTCGTGGATGGTGGGACTGGCAAGACGCGCAACACGCAGGTATGCGGGGCCATCGTGCTCAGCAAGCGCAAGTGTCGCTGCATACGCCTCCACGTCATCGGCCGGCACGACCACAGTCATGTGAGGCAGCGACCGCATGATGGCAATGTCTTCCACTGCTTGATGCGAACTGCCGTCTTCGCCGCAGCTCGGTCCCGCATGGCTGCCCACGACCTTGACGTTGAGGTAAGCGTTACACACCGAGTTGCGAATCTGTTCGAATGCCCGGCCCGTCACAAAGACCGAGAACGACGAAGCGAAGGGGACCTTTCCGCAGGTGGCAAGGCCAGCCGCCGTGCCAATCATGTCGGCTTCCGCGATTCCCATGTCAAAGAACCGCTCGGGGTACGCGTTGCCAAACATTGCGGACTTAGTGGAGCCGGCAAGGTCGGCATCGAGGGCCACCACATCCGGATTCGTGCGTCCTAGTTCTTTGAGTGCCGCGCCGTACGCCTCGCGAGTTGCAGAGTTCATCTTTGTCCCTCCCTGCGCCTAGTTGGCGCACATCTCGGCCACGGCGGCCTCGGCTTGTTCGGGCGTGGGGGCAACCCCATGCCAATCGACCTCGTTTTCCATGAAAGAGACGCCCTTGCCCTTGACAGTCTCGCACACGATGACGGTAGGCTTGCCCGTGCAGGCCTTCGCCTGGGCAATAGCATCGTCGATCTGATCGAAATCGTGGCCGTCAATGGAGAGGACGTGCCAGCCGAACGCAGCGAACTTCTCACCGATGGGCTTGACGCTCATGACCTGATCGTTCGTTCCGTCGATCTGAAGTCCGTTGTGGTCCACGAACGCGATGACATGATCAAGCCCGTAGTGCGCAGCGCTCATCGCGGCTTCCCAGACCTGGCCCTCCTGCAATTCGCCGTCGCCCATGATGCAGTACACGTAATAGTCACGCTTGTCAATGCGACCCGCGAGCGCCATGCCATTGGCGACGGAGAGACCCTGGCCAAGCGAGCCGGTGCTCATATCAACACCGGGGGTGGAACTCATGCAGGGATGGCCCTGTAGATGCGACCCAATCTTGCGGATAGTGATGAGGTCGTCTTCGGGGAAGTAACCGCGCAACGCCAAGGCAGCGTAGAGCGCCGGTGCCGCATGACCCTTGCAGAGCACGAAGCGGTCGCGGTCCTCCCATCTCGGATTCTGCGGGTCAATCCGCATGTGTTTGAAATAGAGGCTGGCAATGATGTCGGTGGCTGATAGTGATCCACCAGGGTGGCCCGAACCGGCGGCTGCGAGCATGCGCACGATGTGGATGCGCATTTGCTGGGCAAAGCCCATGAGGTCGTCTTGCATGCCGTTGCACTCCTTTGTTTTGCGGGCATTTGACGCAAACTATTATCCTCCAAACGGGGGCAAAATGTCCTGTGAATGGCAAAGAAAAGTTAAGACCGTGAAGGCTTGTGGAACGTTTTCTTCGACGCTTGCCAAACATGAGGAAGCCGCCAAGATCTTGCTCCCTTGGCGGCTTCCTGATTCTGAGATGTCCCTCCCCCTCAGCGAGGGGAAGGTTCAAGCTTTACTTCCTGCGCCTGCGCCAGATGCCGAAGCCAATCGCAGCAACTCCGATGACAACAGCCACAATCGCAATCGTGAAGCTCGTGGTATCGCCCGTCTTGGGCACGCTGGTCTTCGTCGTGGTACCCGTGCTCGAGACCGGGGTCGGGGTGGAACTCGTAACCGTCCTCGTCGTGGTCTCCGAAGCCTGAGTATCCGTCTTCGGCGTTTCGGTCTTCGTGGTCTCGGTGGGTTTGTAGGCGTTCGTAATCGTGTAGCCCTTTTCGGCGCTGCCGGAGCGTGTGACCTTGAAGCCGTATTCAGCGCCCTCGACGTTGGCCTCCGTCACGGTGTACTTATCAACCTCGTCAACCGGGATGCCGATGAACTTGCCGTTGGGCTTGTCAGCGATCAGCGTGATGGTGATACGCGGAGACATGCGCTCACCGTCTTTGAGGAGCTCGAAGACGACCTTGGCGTCCTTGGGCCAATCCATAACGTTGCCGTCCGCATCCTTCCAAGTCTTGGCCGCTTCGATCTCGGTCGTCGGCACGTCCGAAGGCGGAAGCTTGTTCGTGATGAGGTAGCCGGCCTCAGCGTCTCCGCTTATGACCGTCGTGACGTCAGAGGTGCCGCCCTTAACCTCCGCCTCAATGACGCCGTATGTGGTGTCATCCTCGACGGGCAGCTCTTCGAAGCTGCCAGAAGGCTCATCGGCAGTCAGCTCGATCGTTTGGCCTGTGGGCTCGCCATTCTTCGTGAGCTCTGCCACAACGGTCACGCCCTCGGGCCACTCGACGTCGGTGCCGTCCGCGTTCGTCCACTGCTTGTGAACGTCAACCTGCGTGGTAGGCGTATCAGGAATGCGCTCGAGCGTGTTTGTGATTTCGAATCCGTCATCAGTTGTTGCGACCGTCGACGTGTAGCCAGCGGGCACGCCCGTGACGCTAGTCTCTGTGACTTCGTAGGTGACGTCATCCTCGACTGCCAGGCCCTTGAATTCGCCCGAGGTCGTCTCGGTGTCGAGCGTGAGCGTGAGCGCGGGATCCATCGACTCACCGTTGCGCAGCAGCTCGACTGTCACGACGGCACCCTCAGGCCACGCGAGCTCGTTGCCCTCGCTGTCGTGCCAAATCTTGTGTACGTGGACCTCGGTCGTCTCTGGGATGGGTACCGGTATCGTGTTGGTAATTGTGTAGCCACTCTCGGCATCGCCCGTTACGGTGGTCTGCCAATCCTCGGAGAAGCCCTCAACACTTAGCTCGCTGATGCCATAGCTGATGTCCGGACCGACCTCGAGGTCTTCGAAGCTGGCCTCAGGCTGGTCGGCCGTGAGCTCGATGGTGTGTCCTGTCGCCTCGCCATTCCTGGTGAGTTCGACGACGACCTTGGCACCCTCCGGCCACTCGACCGCGCTGCCATCATCGTGCTGCCAGAGCTTCTGCACCTTGATCTCGGTGGTCCTGGGCGTGATGGTCGTTTGCGGTGTGGTTCCACCGTGCGTGGGTGTTGGCGGCTCCTCGCCAGGCATGTACATGGTATCCCAGAGGTTGTAGAGGGCAGTGTTGACGATGTCGCCACGCTCCGCGAGCTCTTCGCTGAGCTTCGCCTTGAAGCTCACCTTGATCCAGTGTCCGTGCAGCTCGCTCACGTTGTAGATGTCGACCCAGAGCTGTTGGCCATCGATCGAAATCTCTACGTCATCGCGGTTAATCGGGGTACCCTGCGCGCTCTGAATGGTGCCGTACGCCTCGTGGTCATTGAACACTCCGATGTCCTCGACCTGAATCTCATCAGGAGTGCTCGCGAACTGGAGGCTCGTGCTCATCGTGTCTTCGATCTCCAGCCACTCAGCGTCATCGGTGACGAGCGCCACGATCTCGTAGGTAAGCTCGGTCGAGGCATCAACGTTGTCAAGGTGCGTTCCGCCGTTGACGTACTTCTCGATCTCGGGACCATAGACGTTGTTGACTGTCGGGACGTTCGCGCTGTAGGTCCGTCCGTCGTTGCTGTAGCTAACCGTCGTGTTGAGCCTCGAGCCGCTCGCCTGACGCGTCACCTCGACGCGTACGTGGCGCGGCGTGGTGTCATAGGTCATGAGGTCGGTCGTGCCGGCGGTCTCGGTGATGGTGTACTCATAGGTTCCGGGTTCGACGTAGCTGATCTCGCCGAAGGTGCCCGTCTGGCCATCGCGAATCTGTATCACGTCATCCGAAATCACGTCACTCGTCGCAGGATCTGCCTTTGCGAGCGTGAACTCGAACTCCTCGGACTTGTCCCAGCCGTCCTCGCCGAGCACCCGCTTTGCCACGGAGACGGTAGCGGTGCCGCTGAGCGAGGAGTCAACCACAAGCAGCGTTCCATCGGACGCCGTGGCACCCGTGCTCGTAACCTTGCCCGCACTGCCAATCGTGAACTTCGCGTCCGCGGCGATGCCGTAGCCCTGAGGCGCCTCGACCTCGTGCAGCGTGTAGACGACACCCACGGTCAGGCCCTCGATGACGTGCTTCTCCGTCGTGCTCGTCCAATCATCGATCACGTTGCCGCTCGCGTCGAGCACCTGGAGGCGTGCACCGGCAAGCGGAGCGCCGCCGAGCTCGACCTTGCTGACACGCACCACGGTCTTCTCGTCCTGCACCGTAAGCGTGCCGTCCTCGAACTCCGGACGAATCACGAGGTTGTACAGCCATGTCCAGATGGCGTTGCCCTGGTCGTACGTGATGCTCTGGATGCCGTCGCGCTCGACGGTCACGATGTATGAGGCGTCGTTGACGGTGTAGCCCGCAGGTGCCTTCGTCTCCTGGAGCGTCCAGGTTCCTGCGGTCGTGAACTGGATGGTTGCCGTGCCATCGCTGCCAGTGACGTAGTCCGTGGTGGCACCGCCCGCGCCGATGAGCGTGAAGGTCGCGCCTTCGAGCGCCGTACCGTTCTCGTCGACCTTGCGAACCACAAGCTCAACGGGTTCCTCGGTCTCTTTGTGGTCTTCGATGGTGTTCGTGATGTCGTAATTCTCAGCAGCCGTGCCACCAGTCGTGGTGTAGCCGTCGACCTTGTCTTCGGTTACCGCATAGGTGATCGCGTCGCCGTTGGCATCGTACTTGGCGAGGTCGGTGAACTCATATGTCCACGCGCCGCTCGCATCGGGCTCGACCACCGCAGAGTCGGTCGTCTCGCCGTTGGTCGTCAGATGCACCGTAATGGAGCTGGGACGCGTGGCGCTTGCCTTGCTCTCGTCGTCAACCCATGTCTTCTTTCCGTCAACGTCAACGGTCGGCATGTGCTTGTTTGTAATCGTCGAGCCGCTCTCAACAGGCTCCGTCACGTCGGACTCGTAGCCTTCGATGGCGTCCTCGGTTACGCGGTAGCTGACCTTTGCGCTGCCGTTGTACGCCGGCAGGCCGGTCCACGTCGCGCTGTAGGTGTTGTCGTGGTTGTCGTTCACCGTCAGGTTGCTAGCGTAGGTTGCCGTGACGTCTTCGCCATCTGCAAGCAGGTGCAGCGAACGAGCGAAGTCATCGGCACTCGGGCGCAGGCCATCCTCGTTGGAGAAGTCCTCCCAAGCCTTGGTGATGTTGACCTCGGTCAGCTCGTATTCATTGACGAAGACAAGCTCTTCGGGCGTGGCGCTCGCGGTCGCCGTCATCTCGCCAGTAGCCGGGTCGTACGTGACCGTAACCTGTACCTGCTTCTCGAGCGTATCGTAAGAGATGCCGTCGGCAATCGTCTTGCCATCGACAACCTCTGCGCTCGCAGGCACAAGCTCGCGAATCACGTAGTCGTGGGTCACCTGCGTGAGGTAGCCACCGTCGGTCTTGAGGTCTGCCAGTCCGTACGTGAGCTCGTTGAAGCGAACCTTGCCGTCCTCGTCATTGGTCGCCTCGTCGATGGCCACGCCGTCGGCAAGAAGCTCGAATGTGAAGTCGCCCGCATTGAGCGCCTTGTTGGACAGTTGCTTAGTTGCGCCAAGCTCGACGGTTGCCTTTGCGGTGTAGGTGTTGGTGAAGTCAAGTGCATCAGCGTTGTCGCTGACGATGACATCGAGCGTGCCGTCGCCGTTGTCGGAGATCGTGACATCCACGACGTAGGTGTTGGTGTCATTACGAATCTCTTCGAATTCGCTCTCCTGCTCGGTCACGAGGTAGTGGAAGGTGCGGCTCTCGAGCAGCGTGCCATCCTCGACGAGGTCGTTGATGGAGTAGGAGATCGTCGGGTAGTCGATGCGACCGGTGGCTGCGTCGCTGTTGACGGTCCGCTTGAATCCGCCGTCCACGGCCTGGCCGTTCTTGTCGATCTCGGTAACGTCAAACAGGAAGACGTATCCATCCGTGCCCTCAAGGCCCTCGATGAACTTGGTGCCTTCGAAGGTCACCTCACCCGTTGCCGCGTAAGCGTTCACGAAGTCGAGGTTCTTGGAGATGTCCGGCACGATGACATCGAGCGTGCCGTCGCCCTTGTCAACGACGCTCACGGTGAGCTCGTAGGTCTTCTGCGAGTTCGTTACGCCGTCCTTGTCGTAGGCAGCCTCGCTGACCACGTACGTGTGGAAGCCGGTGTCGTCGCGCTCGGCGTTCTTGACGTACTCGATGGTGTCGTAGGAGATGTTTCCTTGCTCGTCGCTCGTGCCCGTAGCGACAACCTCGTCGCCCTCGCGCACCTCGAACGTGAAGGTCTCGCCCGCCTTGATGGCGCGCTTGTCAATGGTCTTGGTGCCGCCGAAGGTGACATACCCGGTGGCCTCGTAGGTGTTCGTGAAGCTCAGGTTCTGCGCTTCGCCCGTGACCTCGGCCTTGAGGGTACCGTCGCCGTTGTCAACGACGTTGACCGAGAAGGTCTGCTTCTCAGCGGACATGCTGACGCCGCTCGCCGAAGTCGCAACCTCGCTGACCTCGTAGGTGTGCGTGCCACGGTCGTCAATGCCGGCTGCCGCGTCGTAGACGTAGCTTATGGGCTCGTACGGGATGTACTGGCTTGAAGCGGACTGCAGGGCATCGAGCGTCACGGTCTGGATCGTTGTGCTCGTTCCGTCATCGGCAATCTCGTTCACCTGGAAGGTGAAGCTGTCGCCTTCGCGGATGTCACGCTTGTCGATGCGCTTGGCTCCCGCGAGCGTCAGCGTGCCCTCGGCGGCGTAGGTGTTCGTGAAGACGATCGGCTGCTCGTCGGCGCTGTTCGTGACCTTGAGCGTGCCGTCGCCGTTGTCGTTTACCGTCACGGTCACGGTCTTGGCGGTGTCGTTGGTGACTCCCGCGACCTCGCCGGTCTCGGTGACGGTGTAGGTGTAGGTCTTGCCGGCGTCGGCCAGCGTGTAGGCGATGGGCCCGAACGCGAAGCTCGCGTCCTCGGAGGCATCGATGGTGACCTTGTCCTGCGCGGGCATCGGTGTGCCCTCGTCCGCGGTGATGGCGAAGGTCCACTCGTCGCCCTTCTGGAAGTCGCGGCCGGAGAGAGCCTTCGTGCCGGAGATGTTGGTCTCGCCCTCGGCCTCGTAGGTGTTCTCGAAGGTGACGGGCTGCTCGTCGGCGCTGTTCGTGACCTTGAGCGTGCCGTCGCCGTTGTCCTCGACCTTGACGGTCACAGTCTTGGCGGTGTCGTTGGTGACGCCCGCTACCTCGCCGGTCTCGGTGATCGTGTAGGTGTAGGTCTTGCCGGCGTCGGAAATCGTGTAGGCGATGGTGCCGAAGTCGACGGTGGCCGCGCTGCCGGACTCGGGCGTGATGGTGACGCCTTGCGTGGCCGGCATCGGTGCACCGTCATCGGCGGTGACCACGAAGGTCCACTTGTCGTCTTCCTGGAAGGTGCGGCCGGTGATTGTCTTGGTGGCGGAGAGCGTCGTCTCGCCTGCCGCGTTGT
>CACXDP010000142.1 GCA_902766445.1 uncultured Coriobacteriaceae bacterium | reverse complement strand
GCGCGGGGCACGGAGACGACGAGCACGGTGTCGCCGCCGACCTCGAAGTCCTCGACGTCGGACTCCGCCAGCAGGTTGGCGCTCGCCTTGCGCGGGTTGTTCGCCGCGTCCCAAAGCTCCTTCTTCAGCTTACGCGCGTCCTCGAGGCCGGTCGTGTACCACGACCCGTCCCTCCGCTCGCCCACGCCGCACACGATGACGCCGCCCGCCGTGTTCGCCATGGCCGAGTAGGTCTCCCACAGCGAGTCGGGCAGGCCACCGCGGGCCTTCTTCACCTCGAGGCGGTTGCCTTCGCGGTACGAGTCGAATTTGTCCAGATCGAACCCCTGCATGCGGCGCTCCTAGCGTGGATTTTGGATTCCTTCGCAAATGCGCATCGTGAAGAAACCAGTATACCCCACGGCACCACGGGAGGCGTCCGCAGCAACCTTTCCCGTCGCGTTACCGAGCGCATGGCACATTGCGACAACGGCCCACACACCCACCCTCGGCGACCGCTCATACGACCCCGCAGCATCACGTCGCTCATGTGACCCAGATGAGTGGAAGGCAAGCAATCCGAAGGGTCTATGCGAGTGGTTTAACGAAAAAAACCTCCCCTTCCGCTACTTCGGTCTCGTTGAGAGGAAGATGCATACCTTCGAACAGTACAGAGATGTATACGAACGGGTTGGGGACGTTCCGGATGACATGGATAGGTCTTCACTGCAGAGGGCAATACAGGTTGCCAAACGCTCACGAGACGTTTTTTTCGATCGCGCACACAAGACCAGCGCCGCTCCGAGCTCCTGCGCCATCATGGTCCTGGTTACGTCATTCGCAGAAGGACTTCCCGCGTCTGCGGGAATCGACACGATACTTGGTGCCTTCACGGACGGTTGCCTTGCGATGCGTAAACCCGATGGCTCAGCACAAATCAGAATACCTAATCCCGTGTTTGATGAGGACCTAGCGGATGGTTGGAGCCAAGGGAAAAAGGACGCGTTCATCCTCTGGATTGAGAACTTGAAGGAAAGCATGGAGACCGACTTTAGCGATGCGCGAAGGCGAAACGCCGCCTATGATGCGATAATGGGAAAGGGCGCGTCAGCTCGTCGTGAGAAGGACGGCACCTTTACACCTGCTCCAAAAGCGGCGAGAATCGAAAGGCCCGTCAAACCATGGAGGCCCAGGCGTGGTAACTGAGGGCGCGACCCTCAACAGCTTCGCAAGTGAAATGAGGCTCATCTGTCCGAACCTTATCAATACGATTGTATTCATCGGTAACGAAGAGCCGTATCTCAAAGCCGAAGGAGCAGTTGCCTTGGACGCCGAGTATGAGGGGGTCCGCCTTGTCGCTCGCTTCGACCTTGAGATTATCGTACCATCTAGCTTCCCCTGCGACATACCTAGGGTTTGCCTCTGCGACAGCAGCCTCTCCGAGGTTTACCCGCATGCGAGCGAAGGGGATGGGGAGCTATGCCTCGGGGTAACTGGCGACATCTTGATGCGACTAGCCTCCACGACGAGTCCGATATCGACATTCCTCATCGAGATTCTTCGAGACAACCTTTACTCCGTCGAGTACTACCGCAGGTATCACGCGATGCCGTTCGGAGATCGGAGTCATTGCTCTCAAGGCGTTCTCGAGCACTACGTTGAGTTCTTCGACACCAACGCTGGGCCGTCGGTAGTGAACCTGATACGCTCATCGCTTGGGCTAGTTTCGTACGGCAGAAACCACAAGTGCCCATGCGGCTCTGGGAAGAAGGCGCTGGATTGCCACGGTAAAGCCATCGAGCGACTAAAACGTGAGGTTCCGAGAGAAATGCTTCGCAGAGATTATGTCCAAGTTCTCGATAGTCTCGGAATGACGCAGGCCATACTTGCAAAGGATGCGGCGAGGGCCAAACTGAGAGACCATAACCATCGGACAAGTCAACGAAGACAGTGATGTAACCACCCGTACCGTCCGTCAACTCCAATGGCTAGCATATGTCCGTATCTCCATCGTCGTTACCACCTTCATGTGGCGACACGAACAGCCATGGGCGAAAGACCGCACGCGAGATGTCGCCGACGCATCTCGCGTGCGGTCTAGTAACGCAATGAAAAGCGTCTCTCTATTCCTCATCCTCCCCACCACTTCCAGCTCCTCGGACATCGCGTCCGTCAGTATCCCCACCATGATGTCTCCCATTTCCTCGCCGGCGACGCCCTTTCTCATCTGGATGGCGGTGTGCAGGTCGAGCGGGAGGTAAAACATGAACGCCCTCCTCCCGAGCTTCCTCCCGCTTCACTGCGCGGTCTTGCCGGGCGTAGTTGCGCCTGACTTCCCCCTTCCTGCGGCCGAGGCTGTAGGTCAAGGGGTCACTCTGCTGGCCGCTTGCCATTCTCGCCACCCCATCACGCCGATGTCAGTGAGGTAGCTGTCCATGGCGCACTCGTAGTCGAACACTGCCGTGGATCGCGGGGCGAAGTCGCGGAGCGCCACGCCGGCCCTCTGCGCCTTGCGGGCGGAAACGGTCGCGCACACGCACGACTCTAGCACGGGCACGCCGCACTCGGCCGCGTGATCGCGGATCCTTTGCAGCATCTCCGGCTCGAGGTTGTTGCGCGCGGGAGATTCGCGTCAGGTTACTTGGCTAGTTGTTAAAGCTAAATCGGCCGGGCGATGGGGAGAATCATGAGTGACGGCCAACGCACCGACCGCAAGCTCGCAAGCCACTCAAAGCTCGGCCGCGCCAGTCACGCAAAGAGTCATCGTCGCTCACGATTAGTGGTTTGCGTTTGCCTCCAGATAGTCCTCCACATCCACAGCAACTAGCACGCGTGCATCAGCGGCATCGTAAGCGTGAAGTCGGCTCTCGAGTTCGGACACCCTTTTCTTTAGTGATTCTCGCTCCGAGTCCCATTGCGCCTGACACCTCACCGCGCGAGCCCGAGCGACAACATAGCAGACGGCGAACACGTTGGTCGCCGTGTGCACTATAGGATTAAGGACCTGCAGCGCCTCTTGTATCTGTGGTGAGGTACTGAGATGGGCCGTCATCCCATTCCACGCAAACTCACATGCAAGCAGGAGAGCCCCGTCACGATGTCCTCTAGTGCTAGCTTCATGGACAGGGCCCCATCTCTACTTGACTTCAACGATGCAATCGAAATCGTTCGGAGTCATGGTCTCCATCAGTATCATCATGGAGTCTATCGTCAGCGCCCGATACCTCAAGGAATAGATGAGGGCACGATGGTAAGACTGCTTGGAAAGTTGCGTAACCTTCACCCCGCCATTCTTCAGGCGCGAGGTGTCTAGCAGGACCTCCGCATACATGAGGAATGCCGCAAAGCTCTCGTTCACGCTCGCAATCTACTGCTTATCGGATGGCGTAAGCTCAGTTTCGTGAGGTACCTCGACCGAGAAGGGACGTAGCTTCATCACCCAGTAGGCGTATATGCCGGCAACCTTGCGCTCGCTCACGCCCATGTCGTGGTAATAGGAGAAGTACTCCCTGTGCTTGTCTACTCGAACGACGACGTCAGCAAGGCAGTAGTTCGACGCATGCGGCACCCATCCCAAGCCATCAGGGACCGCTACAAGGAAAAACTGCTCTCACAGCGACCTGAGACCATTTATGCGGGAGTTGAACTCCTGTATCTCAAGTCTTTTTTAGCTGGGAGAGCCACCCTCTTTATCGAACGAGCGAATTACCGTGCTCATCTACCGGGTACCTTGAACACGTCCACAAAAGAAGGATTACTCAGCACCATGTCCGCACCTTCCTGCAATGCATACAGATAGGTTGAGCCCTTCGCAACGCGCGTTCTCGTCCTTCCACCCCATGATGTGTCCGAGCAGCTCTTCGGCCTGCTCGTGGGACATCACGCCCTCGTCTGCGACGCCCTTGGACACGACCTCGGGCCACCTAGCCACGAGCGCCCCTCTCTGCGTCCCGCCCAGCATGCTCGTCTACATGCGCCACACCACCGTATCGTGTCCCAAGTCGGTTTAGTCCTTGACAAGTGTACACAATGCAGGGCATTTTGCTGGAGTGTCGTCGCCCATCACCCAGACGCAACCCTCGACAACCGCATGGGGGTGCACGACGGGGGCTCTGGCAGACCACTCCCAATCCACAGACCGCAGGCAAACCATGAAAAAACAGGTCAGAGGATTAACCCTCTGACCTGCGAAGCTTCGTGGTCGGGACGACTGGATTCGAACCAGCGGCCTCACGGTCCCGAAAAAGTTCCAGCGGTCAAAGATAGGCTTTACCGTTCTGGCCGTCAAGTCTCTTTTCGGTATTTGACCTGCAGTTTTGTCAGCATCGACCGATTCCGTCGAGTATTGTCCCTTCCATCAGTGGACGGGCGTTTGTGGCCAGTTTGTGGCCAATCGGGGCCGTGTTTTGTGGCCACGCCTTCAAATCGGCCACGGGCAATCGCGAGGCTACTCCTCGCCCAGCACCTCCTCGGGGACGGCAAACATCGAAGTCAGCACAAAGCAGGTCGCAACCGACGCCACCGAGATGACGAAGTACCACAGGAGCTGTCGCCACTCGTAGATGTACATGAGATAGGACGGGAGCACCGCCAGGCCGTATGAGTTCGACCTGACGCCAAAGATGGAGAGCAGGGCAGCGCCTGCGCCTGAGGTGAGGCACATGATGGCAAGCGGCTTCAGGTTGTAGCGCAGCTGCAAACCAAAGAGCACCGGCTCGCTGATGCCAAAGAGCTGCGACATCATGGCTCCGATGGCGGTCTCGCGCACCTCGGGCTTCTTGGCGCGCAAGAAGAAGGCGAGGCAGGTGCCCACGTTGGCAAAGCCATACATGGCGCAAAGCGTAATGACGGGATTGAATCCGGTGTTGGCCAGAAGCGAGGTCTCGATCATGGTATAGGTGTGGTGCAAGCCCGTGATGACGAGCAGCGGGTAGGTGGCGCCAATCAGGAAGCCACCAATGCCAAAGTGCAGGTTGACGAGCGCCTCGACGATATGCACCAGACCAAGTTCGATGGTGTGCATGATGGGACCAATCCCCAAGATGACCACGAGAAACGTGACGAGCATCACGACAAAGGGCGTCATGATGAGGTCGAGCGCGTTGGGCATGACCTTGCGCAGCTTCTTCTCCAGCGTCGCTCCGATATATGCCGTGAGGATAGCGGTGAGCACGCTTCCCTGGCAGCCGACGATGGGAATGACACCAAAGGCCATAACAGCCTGAACGTCGCTCATCGGGTCAGCCACCGAATAGGCGTTGGGCAGCGACGGCGACACGAGCATGAGGCCGATGACCAAGCCGATGACCGGCATGCCTCCAAAGACCTTGTAGGCCGACCAGCAGATGATGGCGGGAAGGAAGGCGAAGGCCGTCTCGGTCAGCACGTTGACAAGAAGCTTGATGTAGTCGGGGATGATGGCCGTGGTCGTACCAAAGAGGCCAAGCACGTTGTCGTTGAAGACGACGCCCTTGAGGCCCAAGAAGAGGCCCGTTGCCGCGATGACAGGGATGATAGGCACGAAGATGTCGCCCAGGATGCGCATCACGCGCTTGACGCCGGTCTGCTGCTCCTTGATGAGCTCGTCCTGCTCTGCCTTCGACACGGCAGCGAGGCCCATGGCCTCAATCTCCGCGTACCTTGTTGACGATGCCCGTACCCAAGATGATCTGGTACTGGCCCGCGTTGAAGAAGGTCCCCTTGACGAGGTCGATCTTCTCGATGCGCTCGGTGTCGATGGCGTCCTTGTCGCGCACGATGAGCCTCAACCGCGTGGCGCAGTGAGCAGCCGACATGATGTTGTCGCGTCCCACCACTTCCACGATCTGCTCGGCTGTCTTCTGATAATCAGGGGTTGCCATGGTCGCTCCTTTCGCTTCTCACGTGAAATGCCTGTCAAAGTGCCGTACGGTCAGCTCCTTGCCATGAGCACCGTCTGCCAAGGCCTCAGATGAAGTACTCCGTCCGAAGCGTCCGGCTGCTCATCGGTAAACCAGACCGTCTTGACGTCTTCCTCGGGTAAGGGCTCGTAGGCATCCTCGGGACCGAGGTTGAACCAGCAATAGAGCTTGTCGTCGCCGCAAGAGCGCACGTATGCAATGACGTCCGCCGTCGAGCGTAGGGGCGCTATGTCGCCATCAACGAGGCAGCGCGCATACGGCCCCTCCTTGCGGAAGCTGATGGCGCTGCGATAGAAGTTGAGCACGCTTTTGGGGTCATCCTCTTGGCTACGCGCGTTGATCACGGGCCATTCCTGCGTCATGGCAAGCCACGGCTCCACCTTGGAGAAACCGCCATAGCGTTCGGATGTCCAAGGGAAGGGAGTGCGCGCATTGTCGCGGCTGCGTAGGTTGACGAGGTGCAAGGCCTCCTCTGGCGAGTAGCCCTCGTCCAACGAGCGCTGGTACTGGTCAAGGCTCGAAAGGTCGTCGAACTGATCGATGGACGTGCGCTCGAAGTTGACCATGCCCAGCTCCTGGCCTTGGTAGATGAAGAGCATGCCACGCAGAAACAGACTCATGGCCCCAAGCGTCTTCACGGCACGCGGATCATGCTGTGCCTCTCCCAAGTACTTGGTGGTAGCACGAGGCTGATCGTGGTTCTCGATGAAGTTCGCGCCCCATCCATGCGGCTGAATGGCGAGCTGCCCCGCCATGAGTCGCTCGTTCAGGTCGCCGATGGTCCATGGGACGCGATGAAACCACTCGTTGCCCGAGGCAATGTCCAGGTCGGCATGGCGGAAGTCGAAGAACATGGAGAAGTAGCCGTCCTCGCCAATGAACTCGCCAAAGGCGTCATAGCTCACGCCGGCAGCCTCCGCAACCGTCACGCATCCATACGGCTCGAACGCCTCATGCTTGAGCTCCGCAAGAAACGTGCCCATTCCGGGTTGGTTGCGCACGGCCTTGGTGCACTTGGCGAGCCCGTCTGCGCCATCCGGCTCACGGTCTGCCCAGCTCTGATCCTTCTTGATGAAGTTGATGGCGTCGACACGAAAGCCCGCAATGCCCTTGTCGAGCCACCAGCGGACCATGTCGAAGAGCTCCCGCCTGACCTGAGGATTCTCCCAGTTGAGGTCCGGCTGCTTCTTTCCAAAGGAGTGGAAGTACCACTCATCCGTTCCAGCAACACGCTCCCACACGCTGCCGCCAAATACGGAACGCCAGTTGTTGGGTGGCTCTGTACCCTGCTTGAAGATGTAGTAGTCATGAGAGGGGCCGTCGGGGTGAGCGAGGGCGCCCTTAAACCACGGATGCTCGTCAGAGGTGTGATTGATCACGAGGTCGAGCAGGATCTTTATGTCACGCTGGCGCGCCTCCGCCACAAGCTGCTCGAAGTCCTCCATCGTGCCGAACTCTGGCGCGATGGCTCGGTAGTCCGCGATGTCGTAGCCGTTGTCGGCCATCGGCGAGGGATAGATGGGGCAGACCCAGAGCATGGTGACGCCGAGGCGCTTGAGATAGTCGAGCTTGCTCGTAATGCCTCGCAGGTCCCCAATACCGTCATCGTTACTGTCGCAGAAGCTCTTGGGATAGATCTGATATACGACCTCGCCGCGCCACCAAGGCAGCTCGCTCATAAGATGACCCCCTCGTCGAAAGAATGCCGTACGAGGTCATTTAAGGTCGAATGGATCCTGGTGAGTTCCCTTGTTGCAATTATTGGAATGATGACCCAAGTTGGGTCATATGTTCAGCAATTGAAAAACTGTCCACTTAGCGAGAGACGTACAGCCTCAACGCGAGAAACATCAGCTCGAGAGACAGCAGATGTGGGGCGACGCTCTCGAAGGCCGTGTCAGACGGCGTGACCACGCGCGTAGTGGCCACAAAGATGGCGTCGTCTGCGAGCAAGGCGCATTCACCGTTGCTCATGCTGGAAACGCAGAAGACGTAGGCACCCTGTGTCTTGAGCGCCTGCACGAGCGATGCCAGGACGGGGTCGTCGCCGGAATCCACAAGCAGCAGGCAGACGCTGGTCTTTCCCAACGGGCAAAGTGACCTGCAACGCTCGACGCCCTGCACCTCCACCATCTCTACAAGGGGCATGAAGATTCGTTTTGCCTCCCGCGCCGCGTTTTGCATGGAGGCAGAGCCTCCGCAAATGACCACGCGCTCCGCCGCAAGGAGCTGGTTGAACAAGGCAGAGAAGTCGTGGCCCAGCACGGTTTCGATGACATGCCGATAGCTGTCCGTTGCATGCGCAACGAGAGCGTGCGGGGGAATCGAACGCAGAGGCTCCTCAAGACGGAGGTAGGCCTTAAGCTCGCTGAATCCAGAGAAGCCGAGCTTCTTGGCAAACCTGGTGACGAGCGCGTTTGACACATGGCAGGCACGAGCGACCTCACCCACCGTCATCGCAGAGCAATCATCGAGGTGACTCAAGATATGCCGGCACACGATGAGCTCATTGTCGGTGAATTCTCGGTAGTGCAGGCTGATCAGCGCGTTAAGCCGCATGCCCATCGCCTCCCTCGCCACCGCAGAGTGCCCCGTAGCTCAGCGCGAGCATCTCGAGCAGGAGATAGAACGCTGAGATGAGCTCATAGCTCAGGATCTGGTCGCTCTGGAGGACGATGGTCCCCACAAAGAGGTTCTCGTCGCATGCGCGGGCAAGCGCATTGTTGTCGAGCCTCGTCAGCGAGAGGGTTCTCATGCCAAGAAGGCTGCCCTCCTGTGCGACAGATAACGCCTCCTGAGATTCGCCCGAAAGGGATATGACCACAAGCAGGTCTTCAGAGCCCGCATGTCGCAGAGACAGGCGTAGCTCCCCGAGGTCAAAGAGCTCAACGCAAGCAGTCCCGTACGACGAGAAGAGAAGCGCGAACTCACGGGCGAGGGCCTTCTGTTCGTTGCCCGTACCGTAGAGATAGACCGTATGAGCCTCGGAGATGAGCTCGCAGGCATGACGGTAGTCGCGCTTGGCAAGGTCCTGGATGAGTATGCGGTAGCCTTGGGCAATCTCGGCGAGGCTCGGAGAATCCTGGTCGGCCGGCCTGTGTGGCTCGAGAAGGTATTTGAGCTCGGCGAAGCTCTTGAGGCCGAGCTTCCTCGTTATGCGGCCCAAGGTGGTGCGCGAGGTGTGCAGCGTTGCAGAGAGCTCGGAACTAGACATCCTTGCGGCGGCGCTGCGGTCGCGCACAAGCTGGGTGAGGATCTGCCGGTCATTTGCCGTCAGTCGATCACCAGCACCTGCTATCGCCTCTTCGAGCACCATGCGCAACCTCCCTTCCCTTATCGACGGCTCCACTCGATTGGAACAACGGGGTTTTCCGCTACCAATAGCACATGATGTCTCCGGTACGTTACCAGCAAGATTGCCATTCAGCATCTGAGCCGCGGCCTATTGCCGGACTACAAGCGCGATCTTGGTACGTAGCCCTCCCGTGGCAACCTTTGCCACTGACCCCTCGGATGCCATGGCCTCGACGGCCTTGGAAAGGCGCTTGGGTATGGACTTGTAGCCCATGGCGCGGGACAGCTCGGAGAGGGAGAGGGGGCCACCCGCGACGGCCTCGGCAATCCTCGCCCGGTACGCGAGCTCCTCCTGCGTCGGACCCGTGGGCTCTGGCGCAAAGGCGGGATGCACGGCAAGCCGCACGGTGAGGAACCCGCGCGCCTCGTCCATGCGGAACGTGGGCCGCGGCGACCCGTTGGCGTCGAGCGCCGCAATCGCCTTGGGAAAGCCGGTGTTCCTCCCCTCGCAGAGGCCCAGCTCCTTGAGGAAGTCCCCGATCCTGCGGTTGCGGTAGCGGTCGCAGCGCAGGTCGTAGGACTCGATCATCTCCTGCGTGATGCTGCGGTCGAATCCAGGGAAGCTCGTGATCTCCATGGCCTCGGGCGTGATGCGCACGGTCGTAGGCTCGGGAAGCTGGTACGAGCGATGGTAGACCGCATTGGAGAGAATCTCTTCGACGGCGGCATAGGGGTAGTTGGCGACCACCTCGGCGACAGGCGTCCCCTCGTGCTTGAAGGTGCGCTTCTGGATGACATAGCTGTCGATATAGGAGAGAGCAGCGGCTAGCTGGTGCTGTAGGGCGCCGCGAAAGACCCGCTCCGTCATGCCCTCTCCCGACGGGTCGGGAAGATCGACCACCTCGATGCGCGCATAGGGGAAGTAGCGCTCTATACGCTCGCTGAACATGAGGATGCCCACGTTGCGCGGATGCTGGTCCTCTGGGGGACCAGCAAGCAGCTGCATGCTGCGTGCTATGTCGGCAGTCTCCATGGACTCCGAGATGTCGAAGAGAGAGCTTCTCACCTCGCTGAGGTAGTCACGCAGAAGCGGCCTGCTCAGGTCCTCCACGGAGGCGACAAGGTTTGGCTGGTCGTCGAAGGGGACGGTCTGCGACGCGTAGAAGAGCTCGCGCTCCTCGTCGGGAGAGGCCACGACCGTGCTCGAGAACTTGCGGATGTAGTAGCGCTTGTTCGACTTGTCCTTGCCGAGCACGTCCTTGGGCACCTTGTATGGACGCCCGTGCCCACCGGGAGCCCAGATGACGATGACCCAAGCACCGTCCAGCTGGACCGGCTCGACTATGGGCTGGTAGAGGGGCTCGATGAGTCGGCAGAGGTCAAGGAGGCGCTTGAGCGTCCGGTCGACCTCCGCGTGGCCGATGCCACGAGGCGGCAAGACGGGCTGCCCGCTGTCCTCGTCAATCCCTATGACGAGGTAGCCTCCGCCGATGTTGTCGATGTCGTTCGCGAAGGCACAGATGCTGTGCATGATGGGGTTGGGGTTGAATCCGCCCTTGAGCTCGATCCTCGTAGATTCGACGACTCCGCCGCGAACGAGCCTGTCAACGCTGACGGGCAACGCCATGTGGTCCTCCTCCCCTAAGTCTCTCAACGTCTCGATGCTATCACCGTCGAATATTCGACGCAAGTAGTGTCGAATATTCGACGGTGATAGCATCGAGGGCGTTTGTCTGGGAGTCAGGGGGATAGGTCATTCGACTCATGGGCTTGTTGGGCTGATTGCAGTAGTCGCTCAACGAAAAAGGTCGCCGACGTTATGCCGACGACCTCTCGTGTACATGGTCGGGACGACTGGATTTGAACCAGCGGCCTCTCGGTCCCGAACGACGCCAACTGGTAGGAAGGCATGGGTGTCCATAGGAACGGGACGCATCGTTCCCCCGCCTGAACAGGCAACCTTCGGCAGCGAGGGGAACTGAGTTCGGCACCCTCCCGCACGGCCCTAGCATCGGTAGTACGCAATTAGTACGCGCGTAGTACGCGGATAGTACGAAGCCGAGCGGAGGACGTCATGGCGAGGAACTACACCAAGGGATACGTGGTCAAGGACCACGGCAAGTGGCGGGCTATCGTGAACTGGCAGGGCGACGACGGCAAGCAGCACCGGATGACGAAGAGCACCGGGATCAAGTGCTCGCCAGGCCAGAAGGACAACCGTAACAAGTCGCACGCCGAGGCGTTCCTGTGCGAGTGGCGCGACGGCCTTGTGAAAGAGGAGGCGGCCAAGGAGGAAAAGGAGAAGGCGACCGCATCCGAAACCCCGCTCGAGAAGCACTGCGAAGGCTACCTCGAACTCCACCACGTGAAGGCGACCACGATGTCGGGGTACATGGCCGCCTACCGCAAGATCCTCGGCACTCCCCTGGGCAGCAAGACCGTAGGGGACGTAACGGCAGATGACGTGCGTCTTTGGGAGGCCGGCCTGCGCAAGGACGGCCTGTCCGAGACCACCGTAGCCCACTACCACGCCTTCCTCGCGCAGGTAATGAAGGCCGCAACGATCGAGGGGAAGATCCGAAGTAACCCCCTGGTGGCTATGAGAGCGCCGAGAAGAAAGCCAAAGCCCGTCAACTCAATCACCTCCCGGCAGCGCGCGGAGATTCTCGCGAAGATGAACGCCATGGACGACTCGCCGCTTGCGCTCGCCGTAAGAATCGCGCTGCTCACTGGCATGCGACGGGGCGAGATCTGCGCGCTCCGGTGGCAGGACGTCAACCTCGACGCCAGGACCATCCACGTCGTGCACGGACTCACCAAGGACCACGGGTTCAAGCTCGACACGCCGAAGGACCCCTCGGGCGGCGACTCGACGCGACTTATACCCATAGGCAACGTGCTCTGTGGCCACCTGCGTCGCCACAAGGAACGATTGGCCGACGAGCTCGAGGCTGTCAAGGCGGAATGGAGCGATGCGCTCTACGTCGTCGGGAACCCCCTCTCCGGCGACTTCCTCGACCCCGAGACGCTCGACCGGGAGTGGCGTATGCTCGTGCGTGCGGAGGGTTGGCGTGGCACGCAGGGCGAGCCCGTTCGTTTTCATGATCTGCGCCACGCATTTGCAACGCTCGTCATCAAGGATCGTGTAATGGACGTCATGGCCCTCAGTCGCATCCTCGGCCACCGCGACGCGTCGATGACGCTCAACGTGTACGCGGACGCGCTGGAGGAAAGCAAGCGCAGCGGCATGGGCGCCCTCGACGCAACACTGTGATCAACCCGACAACCCTGGGAGGCTAGGGACGTGCCCACCATCAGGCTGAGCGACGACACGAAGCGAGAGCTCGACGGCTACACCGACGCCCTTCGCGAGCGTATGGGAGCGGCGACGCACTCGGAGGCTGTTTCCGCGCTCCTTGCGCTCGCAGCCGAGCACCCGACAGAGGACACGTGCGAGGACATCGGCAACGTGGTTCCAGAAGTGGTGAGGCTGCTCGCCCGCACGAGGGACGAGGTGGCAGGCGTGCTCCTGCGCGAACGGCGCACGCAGCTCGAGGCGATTGCGGGGGCAGAAGCCAGGGAAGAGGAGCTTCGGATGGAGATTGGCAGGCTCACAACCGTGCGCGAAAGGCTTGTCGGACGCATCTCGGAACTGGAGGCTCGCGTCTCGGAGCTTGAGCCAAAGGCATCCAATGCCACCTGTATCAAGGACGAGCTCGATGCGTTGCGAGTAGAGAATCAGTCATTGCAGACTGCCAACGAGGAACTCAAGACCCGAAACTCCAGGCTCGCGGAGAGACTGACTAGAGCACGTGAAGATGCGTCCAACGAGCAGGGTGAGCGCAAGCGACTCGAAGAGATGACAGAGAAGCTCGCTGAGCGCATGAGGAGCTACACCATGGAAGGGCATCCCATCGACTGCGCAGGGATACCCGTCGACGGTAAGTCGCCCTATGCCCCGGGCGACGGGCATCCAGTCGGTCGGGATGCGGCAACCCGTCAGCCCGACGAAGGCAAAGCCACCAGGAAGGGCCGCACCTTTAAAGAGACAGTCACCGAGGCCACCGCAGCTTCAGAGACACTGAAGCGGAGAAATTCGAGCTGCTGGTAGCGAACCCAAATGCCAGCCAGACGCGTGCCATTAAGCTGATAAGTCTCCCGTATACAAGGCGTAGACCGTTCTCGTATACAGACGGTCGTTGCCCCAGTACCTATCTACTGTTACAGCGAGAATCGTTGTCCGTGCGCACAGCCGCTCGCTTCGCTCGCCGCCATGCTCACGGACAACGTCGCAGCTCGTGCCTCCCTGCAACCTCGCCCTCGCGCGTGCTCGGCACTGGCACCGAACGCCCGTCTCGTCCGGTGCCACCGAAGGCACGGCCTCGGGTGGGAAACGCAGCCGCCATGCCGTTGTATGGCACGCGAGGGAGCCCCCGCGACCCCTTGGAAAGTCAGACTGCTTCACGCGCTCGCCATCGACCGCTTCGGGAGCGCCCGTCTTGCCTGCGAAGGGTGCGGGGATTCCCCCGCAAGGCACCGAAGCACGGTACTATTTGGCATTTCCCTCCCGGCTTTCGGCAGGTCAGCCACAGCAGGGAGCCGTGGCACATCCCGAATGCGCGAGGGCGAGACCGCCGGAGGCGGTGTTTGCCGTATATGCAGGCGTGTGCACAGCACGCGATTGTGTACACGGTAAACGATTCTCGCTGTCCTCCTGCGGAAAACGGGGACGAATTCAGTTTCAACACGAGTCGCCTGGAAACGTCTCCAAACTACCCTAACACCTTAAAACACGGCGAGGAACACGCGAGCGAGGACGTAGCCAATAAGGCCGCAACCCGGAAAAGTAAAGACCCATGCCATAATCATGTCACTTGCTATGCCCCAGCTTACTGAGCGAACGTTCTTTGCGGCGCCCGCACCCACAATCGAAGCGGTTTTAGTATGCGTCGTCGAGACTGGAAGCCCACCAATCGTCGCAGCAAGCAAGCTGACGCCAGCTGTAATTGATGCCGCAGCGCCCTGGTACCGCTCCATCTTCACCATGTCGGAGCCCACCGTACGCACGATCTTGGGTCCACCGACTGCCGTGCCCGCAGCCATGAGCAGCGCGCAGGCCAGCATGAGCCAAAGCGGGTAGTTTGTCCCCGCATTCAGCCGCATCCCGGTAGAGAGCTGAGTGGCAAGCATGGCGGTGGCGAGGAACTTTTGGCCATCCTGAGCTCCATGCATGAGAGCACCGAACCCTGCGCCAACTACCTGAAGACCTCCAAAGAACCTGTTAGCGCGTTTTGGCTCTGCGAACGCCCACAGTTCCCTAATGAGCTTCGTAAGGCCAAATCCCATGACGAATCCCGCCGCCGTGGAAAGGACGAGTCCCCACAAGACCTTTTGCCACTCCGCCCAGTTGATGCCACCCACACCGCCCTGCAGAGCGATGGCAGCCCCGGAGAGACCAGCAATAAGCGCATGGCTCTCACTCGTAGGAATGCCAAACACCCAAGCCAAAGATGCCCACGCCACGATTCCCACCATGGCTGCGCAAAGGGCGATAAGAGCCGCATGTGCGTCTCCGCCAAAATCCACCATGTTTCCAATGGTGTCAGCAACGGCAGTCGAAACTACGGCCGACCCCACAAGGCCCACGAAGTTGCAGATTGCGGCCATGCACACCGCAGTCCCGAACGTCATGGACCGCGTCCCCACCGCTTCCGCAATCGCGTTTGCCGCATCAGTGGCTCCGTTGACGAAAATAGTGGCCGCCACCAGCAACATACTTAGCGCAAGCAGCGGATTGACCAACAGGTTTTGAACGAATACGCCGAGCGTTTGCATGACGAAATCCTCTCTCACGAAACGGATCCGTGACACTGGAGTCCACATCAATGCCATGCTACGGGGCGGACTGCCGCGCCATCGACAACGCCGTGTGAACCAACGTGACACCAGAGTGAACTCTCGAGTATGGCTTTGCCCCAAAGGCATGCTCCCTCGTAGATTGGGAGCGCGGGACACAAGAGAAGGGGCTGCGGTGGCAAGCATCCTATTGGTCGAGGACGACAGGACCATACAGATGGCGCTGGAGTTCGCCCTCACACGGGCTGGTTACGAGGTAAGCGTCACGAGCGACGGAGAGGCGGGCCTTAGCGCCGCACGCGCATGCGACCCCGATCTCATCCTGCTCGACGTGCTCCTTCCCCGCAGATCGGGGCTCGAAGTAGCCCGAGCGCTTCGTGCGGACGGTTCTGACACCCCCATCGTCATGCTTACGGCACTCGACCGGGAGGTTGACAAGGTCGCCGGGCTCGACGCGGGTGCCGACGACTACGTGACCAAGCCCTTCTCAACCGCAGAACTCTTGGCTCGTGTGCGCGCCCAGTTGCGAAGGGTGCGCACCAGGAAGGAACAACCACGCTTTATCGACACGGGAGCGTTGCACATAGACACGGATGCGACACGGGTGCTCGTAGCGGGCAAACCCTTATGTTTGCGCAGTAAGGAGTATGCTCTGCTTGTCGCACTTGCGAGTCGCGAAGGGTCGCTCTGCACCCGACAGTGGCTTTCGGAGTGCGTGTGGGGGGAGACCTTTTTGTCCACCTCGCGAACGCTCGACACGCACGTTCGCCGCTTACGTCGCGCAATCGATTCGGACACGTGGTCCTACATCCACACGGAGCGTGGGATGGGGTATCGCTTTGAGGCAAAGCGCAAAGACGGCACGAATCCCGATGCTGATGCGGGCGACAGGTCCGCGTGATGACAGTCGAGAGTCGCGTCTACGGGTGGCGACGCTGGATGCTCGGCGGATATGCCGTGGTGGTTGCCGTGCTCGTCGTCGCGTGGGCTTATTCCATCATCGTACCTATAGCTGACTTCGTCGAAAAACGCACGCGGGAGGGCATGGCTGCCGTAGCCAACGCCACTACCGTTGCACTGCAGTCAAGTGACCTGCCCGCTACGGACGTGCTCAAACGCATAGCCGCAACCGATGGTCTGCGTCTTACGCTCATCGCGTCGGACGGCACCGTACTTGCCGAGAGCATCCAGGACGACGCGGACATGCAAAACCATGCCGGGCGCCCCGAAGTCGTATCCGCACTCGCCGGCGAAATCGGCTACGATCGGCGCGTGTCGAAGACGGATGGCGTCGAGTACCAGTACGTGGCAATCTCCGGCACGTATCAGGGCAACTTGGTAGTAGTGAGAGTCTCTCGCACGATGGAGCAAGCCAGCACACTCAAGGCGAGCTATCTGCGGATGAGCCTTGGGCTTTTGGCCGGTGCGCTCGTCGTGGCGACTGCCGTCGCCTGGATTGCTTTTAAACGTGCAGACGACCCCATGCGGCGGCTCGAGATCGTTCGCACCGACTTCGTGGCTAACGCGAGCCACGAGCTCAAGACCCCCGTCGCGGGCATCCGTTTGTTGGCGGACTCTATAGGCCAAGCGTCAGACGATGGCGACCTACATATAATCAATGCGCTTTCCGAGCGACTCAAGGACGAGTCGATACGCCTGCAAAGTCTCGTAGGCGACCTCATGGACCTCTCGCGCTTGGAGGACAGGGATAGGGTACCCACGGCAAGCACCATGTGTGACCTTGGCGCCATAGTGGTGACATCGGTAGAGACTCACAGGGCACGAGCCGAAGCCTCAGGGCTTCTTCTGACGTTGCACGATAGTCTTCTCCCGGGCACTCACGTAGCCATATCCGCGACGGACGCCACGTTGGTATGCGACAACCTTGTGAGCAATGCACTCGCCTACACCGAACGCGGATCGGTAGACATATCTCTGACGCCTGACGGCGATCACGTGGTGCTTAAGGTGAGCGATACGGGCATTGGCATCTCCTACGCCGACCAAGAGCGTGTCTTTGAACGGTTTTATCGCGTGGACATGGCGCGGTCGCGCGAGAGTGGCGGAACAGGGTTGGGGCTCTCGCTCGTTCGCCATGCCGTCGAGCGCGCGCACGGCACGGTTGAACTTGCAAGCGAGCCGGGCGAGGGCAGCACCTTTACGGTACGCTTCTGGCTCGTAGGCGCGCGGACGCGTTGCAGCACTCGCACATGCTAACGAAGACGGAGCAACGACCGGTGGTAATCAATTCGTAGTCTTTTATTACAGATGCTTAAGCTTGATCCCCACGCCGGCATTGAAAAACTGCCGGTCGACATCACCTCCTCACGTTAAGCCCTGGCATGGCGATGTATAGCTAGGCTTCAACCTTTCCACCTACCTGCACGAACGTATCTCCCTCTATCCGACTGCATTGCCACCACACCTGCCACCCACTTAGTCGGCGGCGGGGGCGATGGCAGAGAGCACAGGAGGCGAGCTGGATGTCAAGGGCGAGAACCAGTCCGATCACGTCCGCGCCTCAGAGGCCCGTTCCGCCCCTTCCGCACATCGTAGCTGCCCATGCCAGTCATGTTCTTGGATGCTAATGCCCTACGCTGCAGCTATTGACAGAGCCTGCAAACGTCGCGCACGACACATCATGTCGCGCGCGGGCGGATGAGTCACTCTCCTGGGTGGCAACACATGATGCGGGTGGAATCGGGGTGGAAGTTAGGGTGGAAGTGGGGCGCAAAGACATGCAGGTAGGTGGAAGGGTGGAACCGGTGCCCAACTGTGACTATCCAGTTGCCCCGGCAGATTCGTAGGTGCACACGATGCCCTCGCCAAAGACCACGCGAGCAACCGACTCCGCACCCCGGAAGGACTCGCGCCTCGCACGCGAGGCCGCGGCGCCCTTTGCGGTAAGCAAAAGCGTGACGGTACGGTATCCATGCCTGAGCAGGCCCAGCGAGTACTCAATCCCGTGGCGCCCAAGCCACTCGCGGCCCGCGTTGAGCCTCTTCGTGACCTGGCGGTAGTCGCAGGGAAGACTGGCCTCGTCGACAAGGTCCTTCGGCTTGCCGCACCAGCTCTCCCCTCTCACCATCATCCACGACAGGACCGCGCGCACGACCTCGTCCGGCATGTACGCCTCAGGTGCGTCGTGGGACGCGGACCGCCAGAAGCCCCGCTCGCTTGAGATCGGGATCGACCTCGGCTGGCAGCGCCCCTTGACGACAAGCGTCCCCCTGCCCGTCCACGCGCCGCGCTCGTACTCCGGTTGGAAGAGCATAGTCCCCGTGACCCCGGCCGTCACGCCCCTGGTGCCCTGCAGGCGGTCGGCGACACTTCCTTCCGCCTGCCACTTGGTCGTATGATGGATAATGAGGAGCGCAATTCCGAGGTCATGCGCAAGCGCGCTGAGGGCGGCCATGGTCGCCTTGTCCTCGCGCACGCTCAGCCCGAACCCATGACGCTCGTCGAGCACGTCGGAGAGGCAATCTACGATTACGAGGCGGCCGTTCTCGTGCGTCTGCCTCCAGTCCGCGATAACCTTCCCGAGGCCCCGATCCACGAGCACCCTTGTACCGGCCACGCGGCTCCTGCCCTCCATGCGGTCGTCGAACGAGAAGTACTGGTGCGCGGTGCGGCGGCCGTCGGCATCGAAGTCGTTGTAGTAGGACACGGCCCCCGACCTCGCATCGCCATCGGCGATGAGCCCCAGCTCGATGGCGTCGGAGAGCGTGTTTCCCGTGTCCTCCTGGCTCTCGTCCTGCTCCACGAACAGGACGTCCCTAGCCTGTGGCACGGGATAGTCAAGGAAGCCCGCGCCAGTCGCCACCCCGTAGGCGGCGACGTGAGAGGTGCGCGTCTTGCCGACCGTGTCGTCAGATCCGAGGATGTACACGTCACCGACGTGCAGGAGGCCCTCCACCACCGTCTCGCCGCCCGTCACAGCGTTGATGAGGTAGTCGCCGGTCTTGAGCTGCGTGGAGACCTCGCCGCTGGCGTCGACCACGGCCGGAGCCGACTCGTCGGAGATGGCCATGAGGCGCAGTGTCGTATGGCTCTCCGCGTGACCGCGTGTCCGGAAGCCCTCGGCGGCATGGGGAGGGGTCGAGGGAGGCTGTTGAGTTGGGTCCGTGATGCTGAGCGGACCTTGCAAGGAGGTGCCGTCGTTCGGGGACGCGAGCGCGCCAGACACGCCGACAGTGAAGTCGCTTTCCTTGTCGGCGGCCGAAGCCACGAAACCGACGACGGCATCCGTAAAGGCCTCTTCGCCGCCCTCAGTCTCTACATCATCCAAACGCACCTCACGAACGCCATCGGCCATGCCAATGGGGCGTCTCGCCTCCTCATACTCCAACGAGCCCGCGTAGACGGTAGACCCGTCCCCCGTGATTTCGAACAGGGGCACCACGCCCTCGCATACGCGGTCCTGCGCCTCCCGCACGGCTTATCACCCGCTCTGGGCTACTGTGCCATATCCCGTCCCGTGATCATGCGATCGCGCCCCGGAACCCCAACCCCTAACAGCCTTGCCGATGAAGCCTTGCTCTCCCCTTCGTCGTGAGATGAACTCTCCCACGGAGGGAGGTCTTGCTCTCTCTCCTCTTGTGGGAGAATCAAATCTGTCGACAAGTGAGGACATGCACTATGGGCTATCCAATCGAAAGCATCGCTCATGCAATGGAAATACTCTTCCAAGAAGCCTATCCGTCCGAAGGGGAGCTGGCAGCACTTCACTTTGGCGTGAAGGATCTAGCGGCACAGTTGGTATTCGAGCTCATCTTTGAAGACTACAAGGAACACTCCTCCCGTCACCCAATTGACTACTACATCAAGCGCTACGACATTGATGCAAATAACCGCAAGTACACGAGGGCCATCAACTACTCGCAGCATTACAGGACTGCGAGCAACGAGACCATCGAGGCTGTTTTCGGAATACGTCTACCAGAGCTTGAGCGAGTAGACATGGAGGGAAAGAATCGTTTTCGTGGCTACCCTCTCACGACGCTCGACTTCCTCGGGTTGAAGCTCCAGTCTGAATGCAAGTTACTAGAGAAACTGCACGTTGGACAGATCGACGACTCGCACAAGGTGAGCGAGAAGCGCTTCCGTGAGATGTTCAGTAACTACCATGAGTGTCTCGACAGGCTCGAGCCACGCGTGAATGCCCAAGCAGACGTGATAACAAACACCCTGCTCTATTTCAGTACCGAGACACACTTCCTGATTGATTTCCTCTACGGGATTGTTGTTGCTGCAGAGAGACACGGCTTCCCATCAGAGGTGCCGTCACAGCGCATTATCGACATATGCGGCCCAGAGGTTCTCGTCCCTTCAACCGAGTGGTGTCCTGCAGTCCCCTATGCAGACAACTTCATGCTAATGAGATGGAGTTGCCTCTTCGACGATATATTCGAGGACGGCGATGAGGCATGGGCTCGCAAGGCCACCCTTCTCCTCGACTGTAAGCAGCTGAAATCTCATGTGCTACAAGCGCGTCGAGACCGAATGGTGTCGATGGTCTCGGAGCTTGACACCCAGGAGAAAGCGGACTTCATCATGGACAACTACTGGGTCTGGGATATCAGACCTGAGTACGAGTGGACATCAGAACGCATTCGTTATTTCCGCAAGCTGCACCCCCTTGTGATGAGATTGTCAGAGAAGCCTCGCGTGAAGTGACCCATCCCGTTTTCTGTTAATGGGTCAGGCGAAGCGGGATGTTAGCCTCCAGTCAAGAGAAGCCGCCGGCAGGTTTCAGAAACACGATTGATTGGAGTCATCATGTACGCACAGGACATAAGGCTAAAAAACGATTGGGTCGAAGTGATTCTCGGAATCGCGAGGTTCTTCTTGGAACACTCTGAGATCAACTTCAACGGGGCGGAGCACACGGCCTCAATCAAGTACAAGGGACCAAACGGATGGAGGATGAGCTTCGAAGCATCCCCAGAGGTTGAGTGTCAGGGAAAGGAGCTGCTCCTCGGAGAAACGCTGAACAGCGCCGAGGTCGAGGACGCCTCCTAATAAGCACGGTTCAACCATTCAAGCAGCCGAACCCTACCAACATCAGGTAGGGTTCGGCTGCTTTATAGCAAGCTGCCTATTCCATGTACAAGTCCATGGAATAGCTTGTCCGAGCCTACTCGAAGGCGCCCGCGCAAGGGGATCACCGAGTCGTCGCGCAGCTCCTCCACAGGCTCCCCTTCTCGACCGTCCCCTCGTCGTCTCGTCCCGCTCACCCATGACAGCGTGTCATGGGTGTCGCGTGCGGGGGAGCCCCCGCGCCCCTAGGATTGGCATGACCCCTTGTACATAGAG
>CACXDP010000141.1 GCA_902766445.1 uncultured Coriobacteriaceae bacterium | reverse complement strand
GTGGCGCGGGGCGGCTGGGCCGACGCGATCTGCAGGACGGCGAAGACACTGGACGCGCCCGCGGGGGTCGTCTGCCGGCAGCGAACTGCGCACACCGCAATACTGTGTGCGCAGTTCGGCAAGCACGGGGCTGGGGCAACTGGGCTTTTTCCAGAAACTACGCACAAGGATTTTCGTTGTGCGTAGTTACCCGTTCGCGCGGGGAAAGAAGGCCGCCATAGCCAGAACGGACGAGAGGGGGCTACCCTCTGCAGAGCTTGGGAAGGCCTTTAGGTGCTTGACGCGCTTGGCAAAACCTTGGTCCTGCAACGAGGACACAGCCGACGGATGCACAAGATGCCGTCGGGCAGCTTGCAGACATCGTTTCCAAGAATCTCTTGCAAAAGACGCGCCAAGACGTCGTTCTTGGAATATCTGGGAGGGGAAAATGCAAGACATCATCGAGGGGACACCTACAAGGGTATCGTCTCTTGGTGGCGGCCCTTGGCACCTCAACACGTGACGTGAAATGCCTCCGTCCCCGTTCACGCTCGCACGTATGGGGTCGTAGCGTGACAAGAGGGACAGTCCCCTTTGTCATCAGAGTGCCGTGGGAGCGGTCTCCCACGGCACTCATTACGCAAGGCGACGGCCTAGCCGAGGTACGCCTTGGCCTTGAGGTGGTAGTTGTAGAGGGCGCGGTTGACCTCGGGCTGCCCGCCCTTGGCCACGGCCATGCTGACGTAGTCGAGCGGGCCGACGTTAACGGTCATGGAGTGCCCGTCCCCGTCCTTGACGGCGATGTCGTACCTCTTGCCAAGGTCCTTCGCCGAGATGCCCTCGACCGTGACGGCGAACTTGTTGTTGGCGTCGACCGCGTCCACGGGCTGCCCGCCCACGGTGAAGGTGTAGCCGTCCACGCCCAGGCCCTTCTCGTGCTTGAAGTAGACGACGAGCTGCGTCTTGGACGTGGTCATCAGCGAGAGCGTCCTGCCCGCGATGCCGTCGCACTCGCCAGAGACGGCCGGCGCGGACTCCGGGACCTGGATGCCGGCGTTCGCGAAGTTGTCCCTCCCGCCGTTGGCGAGGTCGCCGGTCTTGTAGCCGAGGGCCCTCTGGGCGTAGCTGCCGTAGTCGAGCGTCGCCCCGCAGAGGTCGGCGAGGGCCCTCTCCTTGTCGTCCTGCGACGCGCCGTACTTGCCGATCGCGGAGTCGCAGTACGACCGGATGGAGAGGGTGGCCCGCTTGATGACCTGGTTCTGGTAGCTGACCTCGACCTCTACCGGCTCGATCATCTCCTTGGCCGAGCAGCTCGCGACGACGAAGCTGTTGAGGGTCTGGTCCGTGAGGGGCGCCGTCGTGGTCTCGCCCTTGAACGTGTAGGCGACCTGGTAGTCCGCGGGGTCCTGCGTGAGGTTCTTCACGTTGACGGTGATGTCGATGCTGTCGGAGAGGGTGATGGAGTAGCCGAAGTCTGCGTAGGAGCTCTGCAGCGTGTAGTACTGCTCGCCCTCGGACCTCTTGAGCCTCATGCCCTCGGGGAGCGTGAATCCCTCGCCGTTGCCTTCGTCATCGCTGTACTTGCCGCCGTTGATGGTGAAGGTGTCTTCGCTGGAATCCCATACTGCCACCGACTTGCCGCCCTCGCCAGACGTGATGGTCGGGGCGCTGTCACCGGACCCGGTGACAGTCACCGCGTTGACGGAGCCGACGCCGATCTCCTTGCCGTAAATCTCGCCGCCAGAGATCTCGGCAACGCCATCCGTGACGATGCCTCGCAAGCCGCTCAGAGTACCGCCGGTGACCACGAGGGTCCCGCCGACGCCAACCGCACTGCCGTCTTCGCACGTGACGGACCCGCCGCTGATGGTGATGGTCACGCCGGTTTCGTCGCTATCGATCCCAGCGCCGCGCATGGACTCGATAGATCCCGACTCGAGGGTGAAGGACGCGCCGGACTCAACGTACACACCTTTGGCGTCACTGCTGACACACTCGTTCACGATCTTGCCGCCCTGCGAGCTGTCCTTGACGGTGAGGCTGGCGGGCGACTCGACCCTGACGGCGGTCGAGTCCGAGGAAGGAATGCTCAGTTGATCCGTGCCGATGATGTCGTGCCCGTTGAGGTCGAGCGTGATGGCCCTGTCGCCGTCCACGACGAGGGTGTAACTCCCGAGGGCGACGCCCTTGATCATCGTGACGGTGTCACCGTCCTTGGCCGCGTCCACGGCGTCCCTGAGCGAGACGTAGCCCGTGGTACCGATCCTTGCTGCGGCCTCCTGCAGCGTGTAGTACTCATCGTCGTCGCCCTTCATGAGCAGCTGGCCCGCAGGAAGGGTAAAGCGATCTGCGTTATTGCCGGCATCGTCGCTGAACTGGCCGCCGTTGATGTAGGCTTTGAAGTTGCTTTCGGCACTGAACAGGCTTCCGCCTGCCGTGGCGGACTTGACGGTGCCACCATTGATCTTCAGGGAGCCCTGAGTGAAACCGGCCCAGTTGATACCCTTGGAAACGCCACTGACGGTGCCCCCGTTAACGGTGAGCGACCAGCCGTTAAAGCGGATGCCGTCGCCCGCGGACTCCACCGAGCCGCTCTCGAGGACCAAGGTGCCCTGGACGTAGATGCCGTTGCCGCCGTTCTTCCTCTGCTCTATCTTGCCCGTTTGGCCCTCGGAGCTGTCAATGACCTTGAGGGTGGCCTCTGAGCTGCCGCCATACACCCAGATCGTCCCGCGATCCGTGTCGCCCCTCTCACTTGAGAGCGTGTGACCGTTGAGGTCGAGCGTGTAATTCCTGTTGCCAATCGCCAGGTAGCCGTTCCCGGTGTAGGTGACGTCAGCGACCAGCTGAATCGTCTGGGTGCCGTCGTTGGAAGCATCCGATGAAGCGTCGCCTAGCGAGGCGTAGTATTTGTCCTTCTGGATGTTGTAGGCGACCGCCTCGCCCCAGTGCGCCGTGAGGGTGAGCTTCTCGGTGATCGGGGTCGAGAAGTCGAACGCCTTTTCGGAGCCTTCAGCGAACCAACCAAGGAAGCCGTGCGTGCCGTTGGCCGGGTCATCGGGCTTGGTGACGGTGTCGCCGTTCTTGACGTACACCGTCGTGACGTCCGAGTCGCCCTCGACGTTGTCCGCGTCGAACGTCACGGGGATGTGCAGCTCGTAGTACTCCTCGCCCTCGGCCTTCATGAGCGTCTGGCCCTCGGGGCGCGTGAAATCGTCGCCGTTGCCCTCGTCGTCGCTGTACCTGCCGCCGTTGATGGTGAAGGTGCCGCTGGTGTACGTACTCGTCGCCACCGACCTGCCGTCCGACGTGATGATCGGGGCACCGTCGCCGAGACCGGAAATGGTCACCGTGCCACCGGTGCCGTTGAAGATGCCGAAAGCCTCACCCTCGACGGTGCCGCCGCTAATATTGGTGTCACCCTGGGTATAGAGCGCCACCCCCTTGTTTGACGTGATGGTGCCCGATTCGAGGACGAACGACGCGCCCTTGGCCACGGACACGCTGCTGTTTTCATCAGTCCCCGTATATCTGTTCTGAATCGCGCCACCACCCTGCGCGCTGTTGTCCACGACGGTAAGGGCACCACCCTCCCTGACTTTGACAACGCCATTACTGATACCGTAGGGGGTGCCGAAGATAGTGCATCCGTTGAGGTCGAGCGTAATGTCCTTGCCGCTGTCCACGATTACGCCCATTGTCCCGATGGTGATGTTGGGAGCGAGTATCGTCACGGTTTCGCCGAAATTAGCTGCGGTCACAGCTGCCTGAACGCTTTCGTATCCAACATTGCCGATACACGCAGTCCAGTCAGCCTGCGCGCTCAGCTGTGGTCCTTCTTCTTCCTCGTTCTCCGTCGCAGGAGCGACCGGCTCCTCTTCTTCACCGTTCTCCTCGACGGGTGTTATATCGGGGTCTACGGCCTCGATGCCCTCGCCCTGCTTGTCTTCCTGCACGGTCTGAACCTCGACCACAGGGTCTGCGGGCTGTATGGTGCCGTCACCCTCAATGGCGTAGGCGATGGCGCTTGGCGACCATCCCGACGCCGCCATCACCAGCGACAGCAGCAGCGACCACAGCAGCCTCGCCCTTGTGTGTGTTCCTTTCATGTCACCTCCAATGTAGCTGTTTCGGACTCGCTCCGGCCCACCGCCCGCCGGAGGCATCGTCGTACGCACGGCACACGGGTGCCCCGCGCGAGACGCCCGCTCGCGATCGCGCTGCCTCCTTCCTCGCACGCCTAATCCAAGGGACGGTGCCTTGTATGCCTTCTTCCAAATAGGATATACCCTAGAACGATATCCTACAGACAGTCTTAATTATATCGCACCGCGCATGCCGTTTCTCAAAACCCATGGCGAACGAAACGCC
>CACXDP010000140.1 GCA_902766445.1 uncultured Coriobacteriaceae bacterium | reverse complement strand
GACACAGATGAGCTCGGGCCCGTGGCGCAGCAGGCTCCTCTCCACGGGACGGTAGTCCCTGTTGTGCAGGTCGGAGAGGTGTGCCAGGAACGGGGCGCCCGGGATGGTGTAGAAGGAGTCTACCATGGAGTGGCTCCCGTCGTCCGTGGTGTTGGTAGTCGAAAGAATAATAAGCCATCGGGATGGCGGTTTTGTATGCGCGCGGTCTGAGAAAACTACACACGGTTTCTCTTGAAACTGAAATTTGAGCGGAAATGCGTTCAGAAAATGTCTTTTAGGGATATTAAAAAGAAACCGTGTGTAGTTTACAGAGCGGAAACAAACCCTTGTCCGGCAATGCAGCCTAGCACCGACAATCCGGTCACGTGTTCTCGTTCAGGGGAGAATAGCCGTAGAGTGGGCAGCAAACCACGTTTATCACATCACGACCCGGTTCTTTCCCGTCTTTTTGCCCTCATAGAGTTTCTCGTCCGCGGCATTAATCCACTCGCTTGTTGTGTATCCCTCATCGTAAGGCGCGAGTCCTATGGTTATGGTTACGCCAATGCGGTGTTCCTCGTACCACAGCGATTGTCCCGCCACGGTCTGTCTCGCGCGGTCGAGTAGCTCTCGCTGTGCTTCCATGCCATCGCCGATAAGCCCTATCGCAAGAAACTCTTCGCCGCCCCAGCGGCATACCTGCGCGTCCCCGAGGTACTCCTGTAGCAGATGGGCGACGGTCTCTAGGACCATGTCGCCGCAGTTGTGACCATAGGTATCGTTAACGCGCTTGAAGTCGTCAATGTCGGCAAGCGCAACCCAATACTTGCTGAGACTCCCGCTTTTGGAGAGCTTCTCCAAATAGTTCGCCACATAGTACCTGTTTGGAAGCCCCGTGAGTTTGTCGTGCGTCAGACGCATGGTTAGGGCTTTCTCTGATCGTGTCGCCTCGCGCACAAACGCCTGCAGCACCATAGCCGAGACGATGAATACGATGGCTCCCCATGCGAGCCTAAGGAATATAGACACGGCGTATGGTAGGGCATAGGGCGCTGGTCTAAGAGCGCTTACGGAACACGAGGCCAGATAGACAAACATGCCAATGATGCACAGAGGAAGTGCGTGGGCATGCTTTATATCCAGATAGCGTTCCAGATACTCAGCAAAGAACGCGAAGGAACTCATACCCACCATAGTCACCTGAAAGTCGCTGTCCCACCCGGTGAGCAGTATTGCGCAGGTCATATGAGCCACGACCTCTGCATACACCAAATCGGTATAGAGCCCTAGCAGCTCCCTTTGAATAAGCGCGAACGAGACTGCATAAAACACGATGCTTCCGATGTTGAATAAGACCATTGGCATTACCTCGCAATGCCAAAAGATCGCAATCATCGATATGTGCACCAGCAAGAAACATACGGAAATAAAACGCGCCATGTTCTTGACGCCCTGAACATCCAACAGCATGTCCATGTGCCATCACATCCCAAGCTCGTCAACGGCAACTACCAAAAAACATAGCAAAACACGAGCTTGATGAGAGGGATATTACGATGAAGTGTACTAGAGCACAGGACAAAGGGGATGCGATCGTGCCCAGGACCCCGTCCGAGACCCTGGGCACGCTTATGCGTGACGCGCTGCTTGGATGGCGCGCGAGGTCCTACCCCGCGAGCGCGTTGGCGTAGTTGTAGTACTGGTAGGCGCAGGCCAGGGCGTTGCCCGCGACATCGTCGACATTGCCCTTGTTGAAGACGGCCCAGACGTAGGAGAGCACCGACGCGTTGACGGAGAAGTTGTCGTCCAAGCGGCCCTCGATTTGGACGGGCGTGCCGAAGTCGAGCGGCTTGATGCCTTCGACCCTTACGTGCCATCTACCGTCGGTAGTCTTCTCGACCTTGTATTCCTTGCCCTTGAAGGTGGCTGTGGCCTTCACCTTCCCCTCGGCGGAAGGCGAGGGCGTGAGGTAGATGTCGATCGTTGTCAGCGAGTTGAAGGAGACGGTGAAGGAGACGCGCTCAATGCCGGAGCCCGCAAGCGACTTTTCCGGCTTGAAGGGGCCGACGAGAGATTCCACTTTGGAGCGATTGACGTACGTCTCGTAGTGGGTTGCCATCTCCGCATAGTCGGTGCCGATCTTCCACCCGTTCGTGGCCGAGAGGTAGGGCTGCATGTAGTGGCCGAGATTGGCGAGCGCCTTCACGAGGTCGCGCTGCGCATCGGTGAGGCCGGCATTCTTCACGGCCGCCAGGATGTAGTCCTCGACCGAGTACGCCTGCTCCACCGTCTGGCCGTCTCCGTAGTATAAGGTTGCCGTCACGGGCTCCGCCATCTCGATGGAGGTTAGCTCGAGGGTGAATCCAAAGAGCCCATCCGCGTTCTTCGGGGCGTCAGCGACCTCCACACGCCTCGTGCGCGCGCTTGCCCCCGACCGAAAGCTCGACGTAGGCATCTCCGTAATCGACGCCGACAAGCGTGGGAAGATCAGCCCAGAACGTCAGTCCGATTCTCTCGCCGAGCACGAGGTTCGCCCGCTTGAAGTGCGGTGCGTTGAGATGGTAACCGCACGTGACGCAATAGTTGTCGCCGTCAAAGACATGCGGCTCCTTGGTGCCGTCGTCGGCTTTGCAGTAGGCGCACTGTAGCGTGTGTCCCGTCGCCGACTTGCTGTAGGTCGCGTTGACGTGCTTGCACGGCTCGATTTTGATGACCTTGCTTTCGCGGCAGTACTTGATGCGATCGTTCTCCGTGGCGAACTTGGAATTGGCCCCGTCGGGGTCCTGTATCACCACCGCGCCGTCGTAGAGGCTGACCGACCCTTTCGTGTTGTCACCATCGTTTCCGGCACCGATTGCCCAGCCCGGCTCACTCTCATCATTAGTTTTAGTGTTCACGTACACGGTTGAGTCGTCCTTTATCGTGACGGTGCCCCCGTCACCACCGTAACCGAACGATCTAGGTTCTCCGCCTCCTCCGCCTATGCCGGCACCTCCACCCGTCGAGTACGCCTCGACCGTCGAGTTTGAGATGATGACCGTCGCGCCGTCGCCCCCGGATGCGAATTCCGATGCCATGCCACCACCGATGCCCGCGCCACCGCCTTCATAAAAGAGCGCCGTATAGTAGCCGCCGTATGCAGAGAGCTCTCCGCCATAGATGATGATGGTGCCTCCGTTGCCGTTATTGCCGCCCCCGACGCCGGCGCCAAACTCTTTGCCATGGGCGTTGCAGGTTCCGCCGTACATGATGAAGTCGCCGCCGTCTCCTCCCTTGCCGCCGTCGCGCTCTCCTCCGCCGATGCCCGCCGCGTCGACGCCGCCCTTTGCCGTGACGTTGCCACTGCAGATCTTCACAAGGTGCGCGCCACTCTCGCCCACGTTGCCGCCGATTCCCGCGCAGCTTTCGACGTCGGAGGCGTCGGCAATGAGCTTGCCCGTGCCTCCCGGCTCACTAAAGATTGCCAAACTCCCAGAACTCGTGACGTGTATTCCCTTCTTGCAGTCAAGTTGCACCTCGTCGCCGAGGATGAGCTGCACCTCGCCCGAGACCTCCACGCGGTTGTTGAAGGTCTTGTTTGCAGAGACGTAGTACCAGCCGTCCTTGAGTGTCACCGAGTCCCCGCTCACCTGCGCAAGGTCAGCCTTGAAGTCGCTGCCGCTGAGGGTCTGGGTCGTTCCGTCCTGTTCAATGAAGGATATATCTCCCTCGATTGCTTGGGCAGACAAGAGGTCCTCTTCGCTTGGGGCCACCAAGTCTTCGGCTTCCTGATCTGCGACTATTACGTCCTCGGCCTCCTGATCAGAAATCACCGCGATCGTGGAGTCGGCGGCAGCATTTGCGGGCACGATTGCGCCTGCGAGTAGCATCGATGCCAGGAGGCAGCCAATTGCCCCCATGCGTCCCCTACGTTTCATCGTTATATCCCCCGTCAGAGAAAAACACTTCATAGCTGTTATATGCACAAGAAGGACGAAGGGGACGGGGGAGTTTGTCCTTCAGGCCCAACTACGCACACCAAACTGCGTTGTGCGTAGTTTCTCGAGAAAGCCCAGTTGGCCCTACGTTTTGCAGGCCCAATTACGCACACCGAACTGCGTTGTGCGTAATTGGACGGAGGACGAAGGGGACGGAGGAGTTTGTCCTTGCTGTAGTGTTACTTCCAAGGCTCCTCGACCAGTCGCTTGCCCAGCGTGAACGCCTTCTGTATCTCCTTGGGGAACACCTCATCGTGTCGCCGCTGCCCGCAATCATCTGGGTGTAGCTGCCGACCGCGTACGTTCCACGTGGGGTGTGGGCTGGCGTTGATGGTGACGACGGCGCTCATCAGAGGCTCCTCTTCGAGGCACGGATGCGGCCCATGCGGTCGAGGTCGCCGTGTGCGATCTGGTGCCTCAGCGCCGCGACGATGGCGTCCTTGCGGGCGAGGAAGTCGGGCCCGCTCAGGTTGTATCCGCCCACGGTGTGGTGCGTGGTGAAGTGGCAGTCGCAAGAGAGGTTCTCGACGAAGAGCAGCAGCTCCTCGAGCATCTCGGCCTCCGATAGGGGGTCGAACTCCCCGCGCTCCGCCTCCTCCAGAAGAGGAGTCCCCGGGAAGAGGGTGAGTCCTCCGGCGCCCACGAGCATGGGGTTGGTCTGGCTGAACACCTTCGCGGAGATGATGGCGTGCTCGCGGCTGTGCGAGCGGCCTGCCACGCCGTTCAAGAACGTGTGCCAGTAGCGGATGCCGGCCTCGTCGAGCTTCGCGCACTGTTCGATGATGCCCTCGGCGTGATAGCCCTTGTGGACGCGGTCGAGTGTCCAGTCGTCGCCGCTCTCGGTGCCGAGTGAGATCTCGTCCATGTCGAGGTCGCGCAGCGAGCGAAGCTGCTCCACGGTCTTGTTGCGCAGGTCGGTCGGCAACTCCTTTGTCGTAGGTTCCTGTTTGAGAATATACCGTTGGTTAAGGTGAATAAAACCGTACATAATACCAATATGTACGGTAATGAGGTGAGCTATGGCCAGGCAGGGCACCAAGGGCCTTCGACGGCTACACGGTTGAGGGCGAGTCCGTGTACAACCCGCGCAATACGTAAGCCAGAACCTTTGCCTACTTCCAACCGGATGGTCATGGAATGAACAAGGTAGAGCGGATGGGCGGCACGTACCACCCCTACTCGCCAGACACCATTGCGGACTACGAGATGATGCTCTCCCCGTCGTGCTCGGATGCCGTGGCTCGCGCCCAGGAGGCGCTGAGGCGCCTCGATGCGGGCGGGACCCTCGTCGATACCGAGCCCCTCACTCGGCTCCTGCTTCGTGCGGAGACGGTATCGTTCTCCAGGATTTTCAGTATATCCCGATGGCGAACGGTCCTAGAGCCTCAAACGGCGGTGTTTGCAGGAAAGCGATGAGAGGAGGCGTACTATGGATGCACAAAAAGACGTCAACGAGCTTCACAATTTGGATGACGAGAGCCTCGATGACATCGCCGGTGGGTTTATCCGCTACGAGGGCCGCGAAGCAGGCGTGTCGACGTATTCGATAATTGACGACGCTACCGGCGAGGAGCTGGAGAGGGTCTCAGTCGCTGGCGGAGATGACTCTGCAGCCTTCATGGCGGCAAGGAAGAGGGCAATCGAACTCGGCCTTTCCCCCAAGAAGGTGTATTGATTATCAGCTGAAGAATCTGCGCAATAGCTAAAGCAGATAAATGACGAGGTGGCCTACGAGACCACGGAGGGCCATGCTCTCCGTGGTCTCCCCTTACAAAGTGGGGTGGGTACTTCGCGGGAAAAGGCATATCAAGAAGCAGACCCTGCCAAGCTTGGAACTGCAGCGCCATGCCATAGGAGAGAGTCCCCACGCCAGCCGGGGAACCCGGGCGGAGGCGAGGTAGTATGGGAGGGTGACGCGTGGCATCGGTCGAGGCGACAGCTTCTGGCGTTATCTCCGTAAGTCTGAGTCGTTTCGCACTCTCAGCCGCAGACAGGGCGGCTTTTTTGAGCGAAATCCAAGACAGCCCCGAAAGGTGGGTCCAGACGGTCACTAGGATAGTCCTCACGCCTTGGAGCATGCGGGCCGAATCGGCGAATGGTCATATGACCTCAAACGGGCCATTGGGAAGGCTTCCCAATGGCCCGTTGCTCATTGCCAGTCTGCTAGGGGGACGTAAGGCGATGGTTCCTGTTGGTCGTGGCAGGTCACGTAGGTATTGGATCAATGACAAACGGGGTGACGAAGAAGTAGCTTGAATTGAAGGGAGAGCGACAGTTCGGCGTCCTCGCGAGCATTCCGAATGAGGCTATGCGCCTCTTAGGCGTCGGGGCTACCAGTGATGCGCTGTAGACTAAGCCGAACCGGTGGATCCGTCGTACTCGATGACAATGCCTGAGCTCGCGTCCGTGAGGCCGTCTGCTCTGGGCTTGGGGATGAGGACAAGCTCGTAGCCGCATGCGCGTGCCACACGCGCGAGGGTATCGGCGCGAGGACACACTCCCTGCGCGAGTGAGGAGCTGACGAAGGACTCCGATCTGCCGATCTCTCTCGCCACCTGTCTGCCGGACTTACCGCTCGCCTCGATGATCAGGCGCATCGCCTCGCTTGCATTCATAGCCCACTCCCACCGATTGATGTGATTGCAGCTCTAGCAAGTGTAGTGCAATGGGCGGGTCTCATGCCAGATGGGCGTCGCGCCGCGCGCCGTACGTGAGCGGCTCCCCATTGTCCGCACGCTCAAGCGCGAACGACCGGTACCCCTCTCCGATGTCGACAACGGCAAGGTTCGCAACTCTTGCGACGAGGCTCTTGCGTCCTTCCTCATGCCTGCCAAACCCTTCGTAGGTGCGAATGGGCTCATTGCGCAAGATGTCCTCCACCATACGAGCGATGGCGAGCACGCGATCGTCCCTCGAGTAGAGCTGCATCAGGGCGACGATGCGCAGGTCGAGGAGGTGGTCGTAAGCTAGCAGCGCATCGAGCAGGAGCCTGAGGGAGGGTGCCTCGATGGATAGCTGCATAACGGGAGAGCCATCATCGGTCGAATGGCATTCGGTTGATGGGACGGGCAGGGACCCGTGCAGGTAGGGCTGGTCGAACCAACGCGACATGCGGTCGCCCTCGGGTTCGTTGAACCATGACCAATCGTGTCGAATGACCTGCTGCATGTCGTATGCGCAGACAGCAAGCTCGTTGACCTTGTCGCTCCATATGCCAAGGGATGCCCCCCGTCCGAGTACGGCCGCCTCTGGCAGGAAGAGCGCCCTCATCCCCATGAGGAGCTCCTCGCATATGCGGGACTCGCGATCATGGTCGTACGTCGCGAACCGCCACATGCGCCACGCAAGGTCGAGATAGTCGAACTGGCCCATCCATATGCGGGAATACGTGTCGAGCGAGTTGATGACGTCGAGGACCTCTTCCTCTCGTAGGCAAAGCATGTTCATCTCAGTCCCTTCTGTTCCCAGCTTTCTATTTGTAGGCTAAATATATTTAGCCATTTGTGCTAGAATGTCAAGTATGAGGTATCACGTAGGGGTGAGTTCTGTTTGGACGGAACGTATCGAGTGACGGCTCTGTCCATGACTGGAATAGGGGGAAGGCGATGCGGGCAGGCGGATTAGTGGATGACAAGTTGGTGGCGCCAATCCTTGACGCACTCCTGCGCTATTTCGGCCGGGGCCTCATGAACCCTGTGCCGCTTACCAAGGCGCTGCTCGAAGCGGTGGAGCCCCTACGCCGATTGATGTCAGTGGTTGCGCCGATTGACCGGGAAGGCGAGGTGCGGAACCTTTGGCTGCGCGTGCCCAGCGGCACGATTGAGGACTACGACTCGTTCGAGGACATGAGGTCTTGGGGAGAGGTGGAGACTTACGAGGGCTACGAAGCCCGTTGGCATGAGGATTATCCGGAGGAGTTCTCGTGGTACAGGCTCGTAGTGACCGAGTCCTTCGAGGCGAATGGGAAGCTTCGATATGTCGGTGTCAGCCTGGGCAACAGGACAATCGTGTCGGCGTTGGCCGATGAGCGACTCTCTGACATGCGGCATGCTTACTATGCGGAAGACGTGGCATGTAGTATCTGTTCCCTGATACTTCCCGCTGTCCGGAAGTCGATCGAGCTGCTGTCGACGGGTGAATACAACTGCTTGGTGGCGGCCTCCCTCCCTTATCAGTTCAGGACGGGCATCATAAAGAGACGGGACCTGTGGGAGGTGGAGACCGACGTAAGAACGAGCGACTTCGACGGGCTGTCGGAAGAGTCGGTGCGGGAGTTCAGAAGGCTCGTAAGGTCTGGGGCAAACAATGCCGACAGGATCGGCCGGATTCGCGAGTTTACGGCAAACGACTTCTTCCATGCCTGTAGGGTGGGATACGAGTCCATTGGCAAGGACTGCGGGGGTCTGGACCTATCGGAGCTCTATGTGCACTATGCCGACGGACGTGACGAGGGACTGACGGGCGAGGGTCATGGGTTGAACGTGGGGTCAGGCATCGACTTTGACGATCCCAAGGCATGGGAAGAGTGGTACTTCCATAGGACGCAACACGGAGGGCACCCTTGGGAGGTGGTGCCTGGCGGTAACAGCACGCACGTGGAGCTGTGCGTGAGGCACGATAGATGGGAGCTTGAGTGGGAGTTCAGGAGCGGCACGATCTTGGAGGGGGAGTACGAGCAGGGCCTAAAGGGTGCAGGGTACTACTTCGCCATTGCGGGGAGGCATCGTCAGTTTGAGGCCGTAAGCTTCTATCTTGCGATGTCCCGTGCGGGGCTGCCGGTCGTCATCGAGGATGCGGAACAGCTCCTCGCTAGGTTCGAGGGTACGGATTGGGTCGGAGTCGTCCCGCACCATGTCTTAACCAGATACTGCGAGGGGCTTTTCCCAGACGAATACGGTGACATCATAGACTTCACGCACGTATACAAAGGAGAGGACGCGTGGTTCGACAGAATCGTTTGGCTTCCGGAGGAGGAAACGACCCTTTCGGAACGTGCGGCAGAAGGTGGGCAATGTCCGATTTGACTAGCGAGCAGAAGAGTTCTAGCTAAGGAGCTCATCGTTTTTCTTCGCGGCCCACGAAAAGTGCAAGAAGGGCAGTTCACGAGGTCAGAGGGTGGTGCACGGGGCCAGCCGGACCAGACGCCGAATCGGTGAGCGGTGCCTTGTCTCGCGATGGCTCCTTCCCGTGCCTTGCTGCTCGCATACAGGGGCATAACGGTCTTCCCATCCCGCTGCCATGGCGTGTGATAGGGTAAAAGCGCTCGAATGACGAAACGGAAGGCTTAGGCCATGGAAGAACAGCGCAGGATACGCCTGGAGCGGCTGCTCGATGAGTTCGACCGCCTCGGCATCGGTCTTCAGGTCAACTGCGGCAAGCTTCGTCTCTACTCGATCATCACCCACTCGACCGCCTTGGAGGGCTCGACCGTGACCGCGGAGGAGAACAAGGTCATGTTCGACGACGGTCTCCCGCCCGCCGGGAGGTCGGTCGTCGAGCAGCTGATGAACCTCGACCTCAAACGGGCCTACGAGGCAGCCGAGGAGGTGGCTGCCGCAAGGACCAGGCTCACGCTCCCCCTGCTCAAGGCATTCTCGTCGTTGGTCATGCGCAACACGGGGGACGCTCTGTCGGACGCCGCATGGCGCTGGCGACCACATGTCGCGTTATTTGGGTTTTACGTTGGCGTGGCGGCGTTCATTGAGATCGACGTTCATGTGGGCGGATTCCCTCGGTTTTGCGTCCGCGTGGCTCGCATTCTTCGAGATTGACGTCCGCGTGGCCGTTTTCCTCAGGTTTTGCGTCCGCGTGGCAAGAATCGCCACGCCAACGTCAATCAGGAGGTAAAAACCACGCCAACGTCAAATCCGTGGAACGCGAGCCACGCCAACGTCGATTCCATGGAACGCCCCGCAGAGCCAGTCGGATGGCCTCCTCTGCGGTCCGAGCATTTGCCACGTCGTGGAATAGAGCCGTCCCATGTTGGTCCATGTGCGGCTGCCGACCCACAGGTTTTGGGCTTGCATAAGCTCTCGTTGGATGCGACACCCGAGACACCGAGCGCCGCCTTAATCTGGGGCACATGGGCTAGGCACACGCGCTCGAAAGCGATGCCACACCAGGCATTTCGCGCGGGAGTGTTGGTGGTGTTGCTCCAGTAGCTCTCATCAGTCATCCGACTTCGCAGAAAACGTAGGGCAAAGAGCGTGAAGTGCGCGGTAGTACGCCGTGGCGTCAGTGCGCTACAGGTCGCGATAGTCAACTAGGCGCAGGTCGTCATGGGCCTCGAGCCACGCGCGCAGCGCGGGGTCGATAAGCGCGTCGACCTCCTTGGTGCGGTTCACCGTGAGGCTGGAGTTGCCCAGGATGAAGGCATCAAGGTATCCAGGGTGGAAGACGAGCACCATGGTCTCGTCGTCCGCCATCTGCTCCACCGAGCGGCGGATGAACTCCTTGGGGTCGTACTGCTGTTCGGTGGCGGGCTCTGATTTGGCAGGCCCTCCGGGTACTCTGGTTGCTGTAATGGGGTGGTAATGTTTCTTTTTTGTTCTTGGAAAAGAAAGGTTGTGGCGCTAACCTTACTTTCCCGGGATCGAGGGGTTGGAGATGCCCGCCCTTGCTTCATGAATGGTTGGTCCGAGTACTTCGCCAACGCGCTGACACTCTCCTGCTTGCCTGCGTGGAAGCGGGGATCCTCCGACAGAACTCGAAGAACCGGAAGAGCGGCATCTATGTCGCAGACGATGTGGTGGTTGCTTTCAACGCGTGGATGGCCTTTGCCGCCTTCACGTTGCGCAGCTTTGTCATGCCATAGCCGAACATCCTTCCCGCCACAACCTCCTCTCGATGGGTACGTATCCGGCTTGTGAGGCGAGGGTATGCGAATATTGTTGATTTGTCTATTGAAGGAGTCCCGGATGCAGTTCCCTAAGGTAGAAAGGTACAAGTGGCCTTTCAAGATGGTATTAGGGATCAGTTCCCGCTGTACACTCGCCTGATGCAGCAGGAACAGAACGTCTAGGTCAATGCTGCTGACAATGCCTTCCCCAATACGCTCGTAACGCTTAAGAACACTCCCAACCACACGTTCGAATCACGAGACCATCTGTGGAGGATAAACCTGACTTCGGACTTCATCGCCATCTCTACACATGGCTATTCGACATGGGAAGAGTTCAAGGCGTTATTTGAGAAGCCCCTTGGGCTCTTCATCGAACTCTATAAGCTGGCCTTCTTCACCCGTATCGGCCTTCGATACAACGATACGCCTGGCATGAAGGTTACCCAAACGAATCAGCAAAGCGAGATTCAGCTAGATGCTGAGACTACGATGGTAATCCGCACCGGCCTCGGATTAGTTGACGGCATCAAAGACGAGCTGTTTGTCATCGACACAGATACCTTCTCAACAGGTGAGGCGGAGCCAGACGAGGCTTTGGTGGCGAGGCTTGATGCGCTACATCGGCGAGGGGATACTTGGACTTTGGCCTAGTGAATGATGCGTGGTCGTTCGTCTCACAACTGGTTGCGCCCAAAAGCAAGAGCACTGCGATTCCGGAGCCCACAACGAGTGGCTGCCGGGAGATTGCGTCTATCCCTAGGCTTGCAATCGAATCCAACAAGACCGTATGCGCCGCCGCGATTGATGCCGTGGGCAAACTACAAGAATGGCCTGATCACCTATTTCATCGACGAGGACATCGAGGAGTCGATTGCTGTATTCATTGATGATATGAATCCCACCGGCCATCCCATCATGAAGGAGTATGACATCAAGACTGACTCCCTGCCACAGCTTATTGCTGAGTCGGTAGCACTTGTCGCGAGGTTTGCCTCATGACGAAAGTCGTGGAAGGGTACCCTCTTGAAGGAGCATACAGGGGCATCACTTCGTCAGGATGCTTCACCGATGAAGAACAAACCATTGTCAGTATTGATGCTTTTCTGTTCAGCGACGAGCATCGTGATGACGGCGCTGAAGAGTGTTCCGTCAACTGGATTGACGATGATGGATCATTGGTTCGTCTACACGTCCTTCAGTGAAGTAGCCTATCAGGGAAACGGGATAGTGCTCCCGCCTTCCTTTGAATGACCACTCGTTTGCCAGCCAGTCGATGGTCTCCAGTCGCATAAGCGCGATTTCGTTCATGTCATCCGCCCGTCAGATTTCATTTCGCCTCACCATGAGGATAGCATGCGATCGCAGAGGACCCGTGACTCATCGGTGGCTGTTGCCCGCTGTGGCCTAATCCAATACCGTTCTCAGTTTAGCTCGCCTCCGTCAAGTACCCCGCCTGTCCCGCGCGGTCAATCACGCAATGCGCATAGCCCGTCTCGGTGCTGCTGTACACGGTTCCGTTACCGCCACTAAGCCGAATTCG
>CACXDP010000139.1 GCA_902766445.1 uncultured Coriobacteriaceae bacterium | reverse complement strand
GGCGAGCGATGAGCGAGCAGGGGGCAGCCCTCATGTGTCCGGCGTGCGGCGAGAGCTTTGAGCCTCCGCTAGGTGCAGCACGCTGCTTTTGTCCGCACTGCGGAAAGCCGGTGGACGTAGAGAGGACGCGCGAGGCCGCCGGGGCGCGCGTGCGCGAGGAGGCTGCGGCGCAGGCAGCGTGTGAGGCGGCTGCTGCGCGCAAGGTGGCCGCCGCGCAAGAACGGTCCCGCGAGGCGGCTGCGGCCGAAGCGTCGCGGGCTGCCGCAGAGCAGCCGACGTATCGACGGGGCGCCGTGGTGCGCGACGACAACGGCAAGGGCCTGTTCGTGGTGACGCTTCCCTCCACGTGGAAGCTCAATGACGCCTGCATCGTGACGGGCTCTGGCTCGCGCCCGTATGCGCCTCGCGCGTGTTTTGTCAGCGAGGACGGCATTGCCGGCATTTCCCTTGAGGTGGGTGACGCGGGAATGCAGCTCAGTGCCAGCATGAAGGCGATAATGGCCGTCTACGGTACTGCCCTCGTTGGCGTGGACCGCTCGAACCACGCCCCGATGCCCGATCCGCGCGTCTTGGCAGACTGCAAGATGCGCGAGATGGCGGAGAATCTCGCCGAGTCCGGCATTGCCCTAGTGCGCGAGGAGGGCTGCAACCGTCTGGACGCCCTTCGCAACATAGCCCAGCAAGAGTTCACCCGCGCGGCGCAAGCGACGGGCGGTACCACGCTCAGGGATCCGTGGGCTTGTGAGCTTGTGCGCATCTATGAGTTCACCTGCAAAGGCGTGGTGTGGAACCTCGCCTCATATGTGCGCATGTACGCGATGCGTGATGGCTCGGGTGTCGACACGCTCAATCCGGCCGGGTTGATGACTGGATTTGGCTCTGCCTTGGGTGGTCTCTTCTCACGGAATCGCGGGCGAGAAAGGCAGTCTGCCCAAGTCGCGCAGCCCGGCATGTCCGCTGGCGCCAACCACGCCACATGGTGCACGTCGGACTACGAAGCGTACAAGAATGCCGGCACCATCTATTGGGCCGTTTCGGGCCTCGCGCAGTTCTACACGACCAAGGAGCGGTTCGATGCGGCATATCGGCAGGCTTTCTTGCCGCTCGTCATGGACTACAGGCTGCATCCCGACGTCATGGCGATGTCCGACGCGTATGGGCAGCGCCAGGCAGCCGCCATACATCAGGCGGAAAGACAGCAGATAAACCGCATGAACATGCAGGCGCAAGCGATGCTCGCTGCGAACCGGCAGCAGCGGGCGGCCTTCGACGCCCAGTTCGCATCGTGGCAGGCCAACAGCGACGCGCAGCATGCCGCCTTCAGGGCGCGGACAAATGCACAGTTCAATAGCGGCAGCGGCTATGGAGGCGCGTCGGCGCCCGACTACTCGGAGGCCATACGGGGCGTCAACACGTTCATGACATCGGACGGGCGCGAGGTGGAGCTCGACGTTTCGGCCAGTCGCGCATACGAGAACCGAGCGGGCGACGTCATTGGCGGTTCGGGCGGCTTTGATCCCGGCGCCGACTGGGACGAAATTCCCCGAGCGTAAGCGTCGGTTCTTTCACCCGACGCCAGGACTCGATGCCGGACTGCACGTTTGAAGAGTTGGCTTTCGGTGGCCTGCCGCAGGGAGGGGGCCGACCAACAAAGGGCCCGGAACCAGGGTGGCCACTCCGGTTCCGGGCTCCATGCCGCGAATATCGTCCGTGACAACGGGGTCGCGCTATGACTCGCGCGGGGAGTTGTGCCAGAAGGCATCGTAACGTGGTGGGGCCCGAAGGCGGTGGGAAGGTAGTGCGTCCGATGCATAATAAGAAGAGAAGAAGAAGATGCAGTCATGAACACCGCTGCGGCTCTTCTCGCCTCGGGGGGCTTTCGCTCTCCCTTGGCACAACTGAATGGTAGCACCCCGCGGACGCCCTTGTCATTAAACTGGTGGTTTAATGACGGGTTTGTCTTGCCTGCGACAGAACGTTGAACGCCATGCTCGCGTCTTGCGGATCGTCGAGAGCGGCGCCTTCGTCGGGCGCGAGCTCGCGGACGCGACCCAAACGGTCGTGCCTACTTGAACGGGTGCTCGCGCACGTAATCGCCCACGGAACCGCCGGTAAGGCTTTTCCACACCTCGTCGATGCTGTTGCCAAGTTTCTCTGATTCTGTGCCGTCAAGGCTGTTGACTTTGTCAACCAGACCAGCGGCGACGCCTTTGTTGGTGTACATAGTGAGGACGTAGGTGTCGTCCTTGGGTCCCACGATTACGAGGTACTCCTTCATGGACGGACCGTGCACGACGGCATAGACCTGCGTGTCTTCGCGCACTACAACGTCGTCCGTGGAGCACTTGTTCAAGCCGGTGAACGCGTCACGGACGTTCTTGTAGCCGTACGCTATGCGGATATACGCGATTTTCGCGTCCCCGCCGCCCTTCTCCAGCTTCTTGAGGGCCTTGGTGTCGAGCGGCTTGAGGTTTGCGTCGAGTGCGCAGAGCTGGTTGCCCTTGTCGCTGACGTAGGTGCCCTCCTTCGTGTCGTAGGCGTAGCCGAGCGACTCGACGGACTGCACGAGCTCCGCGCCGGTAAGCTCGCTGAGGGCGTAGGAGGTGAGGCTGCCGTTGTCGTCGACGCACTTCCCGGTGAGGGCGGCGGGCGCCTTGGACTTGTCCTTCTTGCCCGTTGCGTCGCCTTTCTTCCCCTCGTTCTTCGACTTGGCCGATGTCGCGGCCTGCTGCAGGGAGCCGCTCGGTCCCGAGCTCGGCGATAAGGCCGACGCGACGTGCGTGCCGCCCGAGACGATGAGCGCGGCTGCCATGGCGAGCGTCGCGAACCGTGCGACGCGATGGCGTCCGGGGCGGTAGCGTCCGACGTAGGATGATGCGTTTTCGGTCAGTTCGTTTCCGTGGTGCGAGCAAATCATGGCAATCCCTTTCCGTGGCGTGCGGCGTGTCCAAACCGTCGCCAATATTCTAGCGCGTTTTCGCAGCGCCGGTCCCGCCGGGGGCGGACGAACGAAGCAGGCGTGTGAGGCTCCGCGCACCGACGGTGTCCAGTTACGGGCGAGGGCGGATAGTGATGCCACGCGCAGGGATAATATCCTGTGTACAATGGTTGAGCGTTTTTCCAGCTTTTGAGCTGTTTAGGCAAGTTGTGTACACTAAATAACAGCTAGCATACATTAGTCGCT
>CACXDP010000138.1 GCA_902766445.1 uncultured Coriobacteriaceae bacterium | reverse complement strand
TTTGGCACCGCCCATTATACCCTCGTAGGCCCCATCTTTTGCAGCTCGGACTCAGCCAGTACGCCTACGTTGGTTGACTGTTGGATTTCTGTAAAAGTATCCCTATCCTGCGTAATCTGCAAATCTGCAATTTAAAGAGATACCTGCATGGAAATCGGGAGTTGTTTTGGCTCAGCCCCAGGACCTGTGGGCGGTCAAGGGCGATACCGCCCATGCAGGGAGCGGCGGCTCAACGCTTGCCTGAAGGACCTCATTCACTCGCAAAGAAACATGATGATGGAGGATGTAGATGGATTCGACTGACGCCGTTACGCGGCACGGACGCTGCGAGGCAGGCTCAGAATCAGCGATGGGTGACCATCGGCCTTACGGCAACACGGCAGTGCAGCGGCAACAACGGTCGCGAACAAAGACGAAAGGAAATGGAAGCCCATCAGAGTGAAGCCGAGCATGTTTCTGGGCGCCCTACTCGCTCTACGACTACTTCAAGGCCGCGCTCGCTGCGGACTCGCCGCTGTACGACGAGGAGAAGGCCCAGGTCAGGGCCGCATACTGTTGCCCGTGAGGTCGGACGCGATCTTGCTGGGTATCTGGAAGCTCACGAGCGAGTCGATGATGCTCGCGGACGTAGAGAAGAGCGCCAGTGGTTAGCATTGCGCTCCTTTCTTTGGCAACCATTCTAGCGCATGGGCGCGTCGGATGACTTTGAGCTTCGCGAGGGCTGGTTCGGCTGGCTTGGTGCTTCACGAGGGTTTTCTGTTGGCTTGGCGCTTCGCGAGGGTGCATCTGACGGTTTTAGACTTTGCGAGGGCACGGCACCCCCAGCAAGCGGATTCCCGTCAGATGCACCCTCACCAAGTCTAAAGACGTCAGATTTCGCCCTCGCGAAACCCAAAGCCAGCAGGAGAACCCTCGGCAAACGCTAAATCATCCGACGCTTCCTCGCGAAAGGCAAAGCCATCAGCCCGTCGCGGGCGCGCAGGACGTCCTGGACTTCTACCACGACAGCGAGTCCATCGGGCTCGCGACGCTGCCGGCGAGGCCTGCGACGTGCAGGTAGCGCGCCGTCGCGGACAGCGACGAGTGCCCCACCGACCATTCCGCTTTGTGCTACTGTAGATTTATAAGTGCATCGCTTTGGACGTGACGAAGGAGTGTCCATGAAGCACAGGAGGCTCAACGGGCTGATGACAGTGTTCGTTGCCCTGATGCTCGCGCTGCAGGGTGTCATGCCACAGGTCGCCTATGCCGAGCAGCGTAAGGTGGAGGTGGAGAATCACACCTCAGCCGATGACCAGACCACGCTGCTCACCGACATCGCCATCGACGGCGTGGACGCGCCGGCCCCCGGCGCAGAGCTCGATGGCAGGGCAACCGTCACCGCCACGGAGGGCGCCTCTTGGGAGATTCCAGTCCTGTGGGTTCGCGATGACCTGCAGATGGGCAGAGACGTCGCCGAAGAGGGGCGCACCTACCTCCCGGTGCTCGCGTTCTTCGTTCCGCATGAGTACGCGCTGGCGGAGGGTGCCTTCGCCGTCACACTCTCCGACTCGCTCACCACCCTGTTTGGCACACAGGAGACGATATCGGTCTACGATGCCTCGACGGGCATCACCTACATAATGCCGGCGTCCCTCAAGGACATCTTTGCGCGGATGGCGTCTGAGAGTTCGGCGTCCGCCCTCGGTGAGGGGCAGGGCGACGGGCAAGCCAACGAGCAATGCGATGGGCAAGCCAACGAGAACTGCAGCGAGCAGGGCGACGAGCAAAGGGCCGAGCAAGCCAACGCGCAGGGCGACGGGCAAGGGCAGGAAGGGCAGGACGAGGATGCTTCGGGCTTTGGCGGCGACCGGACGGTCGTGGAGGTTTACTGCGCGCAGACGGCGCGCGACGTCCTCTCCGACGAAGATCTCCAGTGGCTCGTCGAGCTCATCGTCCACTATCTGGAGCCGCAGGCGGTGGAGCTCCTGCTCGACAGCTTCCCCGCCTTCCGCGAGGCGGCCGACAATGGGGAGATCGGCAAGCAGATTGGCTTGTACGTCTACTACGAAAAGGGCGACAACGACGGGTTGCCAGAGCATATGGATGCGAATTCCGCACTCGCCTACGTGTCCCAGGGCGTCAAGAGGGTCGACGGCGACCTCAAGTACTGCTACATGCTTGCCGTGGACGTCGACGATCTCATAATGAGGGACGCGGATAGCAAGCCCATCCGTGACGCGGAGACGGGTACGTACACGCTCGTGCGCGAAGGCCCGGCGATGGTGACCTTCCGGAACACCATCGTCCACGAGCTTTTCCACGCGCTCATGGACGACTACAACCGCACTGGCATGCTTGGCGCCACTCGTTTGCAGGACAGGGAGCTCGACGCCAGTGGCAGTGTCACCTCTGACGAGCTGTACGAGCGGTGGGTGAAGCTACGCTATCCCTATTGGTTCGTGGAGGGGACCGCTTCCGCCGTGGAGAACGTCTACGCGTTCCGGTACGGTTACTTCCAGATATTCCGCAGGCAGCCAGATGCCGACGGCCACTATGGCGCGGGGGCACTGGATTCCACCTACACCACTCAGATCATCCTGAACAACTACCTGAATGCCAAGTACCGGGACGGATCGTACGTGTACTTCGAACTCGAATGGAGCTCCGGGGGCACGCAGCCGAACGGAGCGGCCATCGACACCATCCCGAGCCGCTATGTGACTGGCTACCTCGCGACCCTCTATCTGAGCGAGCTCGCGGCGCGCTACAACGGCAACTACGCCCCCGAGGCATCGTCGGTGCAGACCGCCGACGACGTGACCACGGTCGACTCCGAGAAACTGCGCGGTGGTCTCGACTCCATCCTCAGGTGGATGCACGAGGGCGAGACGCTCGACCGGGTGATCAGCAAGATTTCGCCCAAGGACGAAAGCGGACATCCCCTCTACGCGGATACCAAGTCCTTCGAGGACCAGTTCGTCCGTGGCAAAAAGAGCGAGGACGGCCAGAGCTTCGACGCCGACATGGAGTCCCTGAACTTCGTGACCAGCTTCCTCAACTACATGCTCTACCTCGACACCCCGCTGTCGGATGACGAGGCACCCAACGGCTCCATCCTGTTTGACTTCGGCAGATGCTTTGACTCGCCGCTCGATCCGAACAGGGAGTCTTCCTCCGATTACCTGAAGATCACCGACTCCAACAGCATGGTGCCCTCGACCGTCAAAAGCGATACGGCCAACATTGGTGGGGGCAAGTCGGACCCGGACCGGCCGGTCGACAAGACACCGGCACTGCAAGAGGCCCAGGCGGCCAGCGACGACAGCCTGCCCATGGCGGCGAAGACGGACGACAATGACAAGCCCGCCGCCGACTCGGAGCCCGCGTACACGGCGGACGAGGCCGGTGCCGACGCGAACACGGCGGAGGATACCGGAGTTGCGGACTTTCCCGTGCCAGAGTGCTCGGAGCCCGCGACGTCGGCTGAAGAACAGGGGATGTAAAGAGGTCACCGCATGAAGGGAGCGGTCGTATGGCTGATGCTGGTGCATCCATTTTCAACGAGAGGGCTACCAAGAAGCTGCGTAGTCCCGATGACCTAGACAAGTGCGTGCGGGTGACCAACCCTAGCGTATGGGTGGTCCTCGCTGCATGCCTCGCGTTGTTGGTGGGTCTGCTTATTTGGGGAGTATTTGGCTCGGTAACTTCGAGGGTGACGACTATAGGGGTCAGGGGAGAGGACGGGACGATGTGCTTCCTCTCGGCCGAGGATGCCGCCAAGGTGCAGGCGGGAGATGACGCCTATGTCGGCGACAAGCACATGACCGTTGCGGAGGTGCGTTCCATACCCTATTCACGCGATGAGCTGAGCGATGCGATTGGGAGCGACTACCTGTTGAACGCGCTTCTCGATGACGCCGACTGGGCGTTTCTGGTCATTTTCGACGGCGATTCGAGCAAACTGCCCGAGGGCGTGCCGCTAACCGTAATGATCACGACCGAGCGAATAGCCCCCATAAGCGTCATCCTTGGAGGCGAGAGGTGATGGGACGCATACCCAAGGTCCCCCAAGTCATGCAAATGGAGGCGCTGGAATGCGGTGCTGCGTGCCTCGCGATGATTCTTGCCTACTACGGTAGGTGGGTACCGCTCGAGCGCCTACGCGCCGAATGCGGCGTCTCGCGCGACGGGTCAAAGGCAAGCAACATCCTTCGAGCCGCGCGCAGCTATGGCCTCGAGGCTGGAGGCAAGTCCTGCTCGACCCAGTATCTGCAGAAGCTGGGACTCTTTCCCTACATCGTGTTTTGGGACTTCAACCATTTTGTGGTCGTAAGGGGCTTCAAAGGCAAGTACGCATACATAAACGACCCCGCGCGAGGGCAGGTAAAGGTTCCGCTAAGGGAATTTGACGATTCGTTTACCGGCGTCGCGCTCGTCTTTCAAAAGACCGACGCCTTCGAGGAGGGCGGGAGCAAGCCCGACACCCTAAGGTATGTGCGAAAGCGGATGGAGGGGCTCGGCCCCGCCATCGCCCTCGTTATGCTCACGGCTGCCATTGCCTCTATCATGGGAATCCTGACAACCTCGCTTGGACAGGTGTTCATGGATCGTATACTTACCCACGAAAACCCAGACTGGCTCATTCCGATTACGGCAATCATGCTTGTGCTGGCAGTCATTTCGGGCGTGTCGTCGATTCTCAACGCCCTGTATCTCAAGCACATGCAGGGTAAGATTGCGGTCGTGAGCTCGTCGCGTTTCATGCGTCACTTGCTGCACCTGCCGGTAGGCTTCTATGCCCAGCGCATGGTGGGTGACTTGCAGCAGCGTCAGGATGCCAACGAGGGGATTGCTCTCACCCTGGTCGGGCAATTGGCCCCCGTGCTCGTGAACGCGGTTATGCTCGTGCTCTACCTGGTGATCATGGTCAACTACAGCATCTTGCTCACTGCCGTGGGACTGGTGAGCATGATGGCGAACATCTTGGTTGCCCGCTACATATCTCGGAGGCGCGTCAATGTCGCGCGTGCCGCGATGGCCGATTCAGGCAAGCTCTATGCGACGACGGTAAGCGGCATCGAGATGATTGAGACGATTAAAGCCGCTGGCGCCGAGAAGGGCTACTTTGGGCGATGGGCTGGCTTTCAGGCCAGCGTGAACGAGGGGGATGTGCGTATGGCGCGCATCAACGAGTACCTCGGAATGGTGCCCCAGCTCGTGTCGCAGGCAGCTAGCATTGTCGTGCTCGCGCTGGGAATCTGGCTCATCGTCGAAGGCGACTTCACGCCGGGCATGCTACTGTCGTTCACCGGTTTTCTCGCCTCGTTTATGGCACCAATGAGTCAGATGGTCGGACTGGGGCAGACGGTCCAAGAGGCACGGACTCAGATGGAGCGAGTGGAAGACGTGATGAACTATCCTGTCGATGTGCCGGAGGAGCGTGAGGCCTTGGCAGACGCGCCGCGTCCGGAGCGCGATAAGCTGCGTGGGGCGGTCGACCTGGAGGGTGTGGCGTTTGGCTACTCGCCGCTCGAGCCGCCACTCATTGAGGGTCTAGACCTGCACCTGGAGCCAGGGCAGTGGGTCGCCCTTGTGGGACCGTCGGGCTGTGGGAAGTCGACCATCGCGAAAGTCGTGAGCGGTCTCTACGAGCCATGGGAGGGAGAGGTACGCTTTGACGGAATCCCCCTTGGGCAAATCCCACGTCCCGTGCTGCGTGGGTCGCTTGCGGTGGTGGACCAGGATATCGTCATGTTTGACGACACCGTTTCCGACAACATAAAGCTCTGGGACAGCTCGATTGAGGATTATGAGGTAATCGTCGCCTGTCGCGATGCCAACGTCCACGATGTGATTTCTAGACGAGACCAATCCTACGCATCGCGCATACTGCCGGGTGGACGCAACTTCTCAGGTGGCCAGCTGCAGCGCCTAGAGATTGCGCGCGTGCTCGCGATGGACCCCACCGTCATCATCCTGGATGAGGCCACGAGCGCCCTCGACTCCAAGACCGAGGCCGAGGTCATCAAGCGCATCAGAGACCGCGAAATCACCTGCATCGTGGTGGCGCACCGTCTTTCCACCATACGCGACTGCGACGAGATAATCGTGCTCGACGAAGGCAAGGTCCGAGAGCGTGGAACGCATGACGAGCTGCTCGCCCTCGACGGTGTCTATGCGGAGTTGGTGCGCAATGACTAGGTTTATGGAGTCGCAAATTGAAACCCGAGAGAGGCTCGACGACGCCGCGCTCGAGAGCGCGTACGCCGACCTCGCGGCCAGCGTGAGCACAATGAGGGAGGCGGCGAGCTTTGTCTTTGCCGCTGACGATGCGGAGCTCGTTGACAGTGCTGCCAGAGCATGTCTGAGGTATGTTGGTGCCCGTCCGGGATATGTGCCAGATGGCATCACGGATGTTGACGAGCGTATCGACTGGCTCTGTCGCCCGTCGGGCACGATGCGCAGAGACGTGTGTCTGGAAAAAGACTGGTGGAAGAGATCCTTCGGCGCGATGCTCGCACACCTGGACACCGGTGAGCTCGTGGCGCTTCTGCCCCGTGGCATGAGCGGCTACAACCTCATTGTGCCAGGCGCCGGACGTAAGCTCAAGGTATCGAGCAAGGTAGCCAGCCACATCGAGGAAGATGCGGTGCTGTTCTATAGGGCTCTGCCGACCAGACCGTTGGGAGTGGGTGACATTGCAGCCTTTGTCTTCCATCTGTTCGACCGAGGCGACTACTTGCTCGTGTCGTTGGCGGCGTTGGCGACGACGCTCGTGGGGCTCGTGCCCGCTTGGGCCAACCAGATAGCCTTTAACGTGGTAGCGCCAAGCGGTCAGGTGGAGCTCATCCTGCCCATCGCAGCCCTGCTGCTTGGTGTCGCTTTGTCAAGCGTCCTCATCAATGCGTGTCGCAACCTCGTGATGACGCGCATCTCCACCAAGCTCGACGTGGCAAGCGAGGCGGCGGCCTTCGCGCGCGTGCTCGCGCTGCCAAGCTCGTTCTTCAAGGAGTACTCGTCGGGAGACCTGGCCAGTCGAATCTCAGTGATTTCAACGCTAACACAACTGATAACATCAGCGCTGCTTGGTGCGGGGCTCTCTGTGCTGCTGTCGATTGCCTACATTGTGCAGATTGCCTTCTTTGCGCCCGTGCTTGCGATCCCGGCGCTGTGCGTCGCCATCCTGCAGGTTGTGCTCACGATGGCCGCGACCATGCTGACCGCGCGCTTCGAGAAAGAGAGCATGGAGGCCTCCGCCAAGCTCTCCGGCGAGGTGACGACGCTTCTCAACGGCATTCAGAAGATCAAGCTCGCCAGTGCCGAGGATCGTGCCTTCTCAAAGTGGGCGCGTGGCTATGCCGCCTATGCGCGCCCCACCTACAACCGACCCGCCCTCGTGATCGCCCTGCCCGCGATCGTCGCTCTTGTTGGGCTGGTGGGCAACATAGGCATCTACTACTCTGCAGCGATCGGTAACGTGAGCGTGGCCAACTACATGGCCTTCAACGTCGCCTACGGCCAAGTCGTGGCTGCCATCATGGGGCTTGCTCAGACGGCTGGGCAGACCGCCCAGATCAGACCCATGTTCGAGTTGGTCGGACCTATTTTGAAGGCTGCCCCCGAGATTGCTGAGGACAAGCCGTCCATCGAGTCGCTGGTTGGTGACATCGAGGTCACTGACGTGTCGTTCCGCTACGACGAGAGGCAGCCCTACGTGTTGGACGGGCTGTCGTTCACGGTGCGCCAGGGCGAGTACGTGGCGCTCGTTGGCGCGAGCGGGTGCGGCAAGTCAACCATCGTGCGGCTGCTGCTCGGGTTCGAGATGCCGGATCACGGCAATATCTTCTATGGGCCGAACGACGTGACGAAGGTCGACCTGCAGTCCCTACGTCAACACGTGGGCGTGGTCATGCAGGACGGAAAGCTCTTCATGGGCGATATCGCCTCCAACATCATGATTTCAGCACCTGCCGCCACTCTTGATGACGTCTGGGAGGCAGCCGAGATCGCAGGCATCGCAGACGACATCCGCAGGATGCCCATGGGTATGCAGACGCTTGTGACAGAGGGGGGAGGTGGCGTGTCGGGCGGCCAGCGCCAACGCATCATGATTGCGCGCGCCGTGTGCGGGAAGCGCAGCATCCTCATGCTTGACGAGGCCACGAGCGCGCTCGACAACAAGACGCAGAGGCACGTGAGCGAGTCGCTCGACGCCCTCAAGTGCACGCGTCTCGTGGTGGCCCATCGCCTGAGCACGGTGAGACACTGCGACCGCATCCTCGTGGTCGATGGCGGTCGCATAGCCGAGGAAGGCACCTATGAGGAGCTCATCGCAAAGGGCGGCCTGTTTGCCGAGCTGGTGGAGCGCCAGCGCCTCGACCAGGAATGACGGGAGCTTGTTTGTGGTCTTTGCCATACACGCGTTGTTATTCATGACCCGACTCAGTTGGCTCAAAGGCACGAGGGACGGCTCCCTTTGTCAACCGAGGCGTGCCGTGGGGACGCCAGCGTCCGTTCGCTATGCCTGTAGGGCGCTAGATGTGGTAGAGTATGGGCCTATGCAGTATCTAACAACAATTGGAGGAGGCATTCATGGATGAGAGTAGCGGCACATTTGACGCCTTGGAGAAGGCCATAAACGAAAACGAGCAGCTCAAGGATGCTCTTCTCGAGCTTCAGCGCAAGGCCACGACCGATGGATGGACGACGGACGAGTACGCCGAGCGCGTAAAGGAGTTCCTACTGCAGAATGACATCGCTCTGTCACATGAATCCATCCTCTCCGTCGTCAAGGACTCTGGCTCTGACCTTACGGACGACGAGCTCGAACAGATAAGCGCGGCAGGTGTCTGGGGCAAGAACTGCAACAAATGGAAGGAATGCCCGGGTGGCACAGGCAGGAGCTGCTATCCGCACTGCTAGCGAACGGCCCATCGCATGCGACATTCAGCCTTCAACCACATGACCGCTCTCCCCGAGGGCGGTTTTGCTCTCTACAACTTCCTTACGGGCAGGTGCCTGCGCCTGAGCGTGCTCTCCAGGGACTACTACGACAACTTCGAGTTGTATGGCGGCGAATGCGCACCGGTGAGGCGGCTTGTCGATCGGGGCTTTATCGTGGACTACGACGAGCATGCCTACCTGCGCAATCGCGTGCGCATGCAATGCGGTGACACGCATACGCTCAGGCTTACGATCTGCCCGACGCTGCAGTGCAACTTCGCCTGTCCCTACTGCTACGAGACGGCACGTGGCGGCAGGATGGGCAAACAGGTCCAGGACGACCTCGTCACCTTCTCGGAGGCGATGCTGGAACGATACCACGTAGGCGCGCTGGAAGTCTGCTGGTACGGCGGCGAGCCCCTCTTGGAGCCGGAGGTCATTCGCAGCCTTTCCAATCGTCTCATGTCCCTCTGCGACGAGCGGGGCTTTCCCTATTGGGCGAGCGCCATCACCAACGGCTACTTCCTCGACGCGCACATGGCCGCTCTTCTCGACGAGTGCAGGGTAGGGTCCATCCAGGTCACCCTCGACGGGCCTGACTCACGGACGCACGACGCGACGCGCCACCTCAGGAACGGCAGCGGCACATTCGATCGCATCATGTCCAACATCGTGACGTTTTCCGGCAAGAGCGACATAACGGTTCGTTGCAACGCGCACAGAGGCAACGCCAGCGAGTACCCCGAGCTCGAGGAGCGTCTCCTCGCTTTGGGCGAGGACGGCGATAGGCGGATTAACGTGTATGCCGGGCACATGGACGGTCACGGTCCCTACGAAGGCATGGCGATGCATGCTGTGGAATACGCCGACTTCAGGTATGCGACCGACAAGGGCGTTGGCAGGGTGGGCTACTCTGGACCCATCTGCATGGTGCCGAAGCTGCTCGACCTCGTCGTGGACGAGAGGGGCAATCTCTACAAGTGCCTCGAGTCGGTTGGGCGCGATGACGAGTCCTTTGGCAACGTCCGCGACTTTGACTTCACAGATTCGCAGTCGGGTAACATGGACGTGCTTTCGGAGTGGCTGGGCTATGCGTGGCCAGATGACGAGGAGTGCCTGCGGTGCTCGCTTCTACCCGTATGCCTGGGCGGCTGTCCGCAAAGGCGCCGCGAGGGCACGAAGGAGTGCACGCCGATCAAGCAGCTGACCGACGAGTACGTGATCGCCTTGGCCAGGGAGCTGATGCATCGTGACGAAGGCTGAGGTAAAGGCCCTGATTGGCTATCATCCCGATCCCGCGGCCGTGCGCAGACGCCTGGTTCGCGAGGCCGAGGAGCTTCTGCGATGGGGCCAGACGAACAAGCGACATCAGCCCGTGCTCGCGAGCCTCGCAGGTCAGCTCCGCAAGTTCTACCTCTATCCGACATTCGACTGCCCCCTGCGTTGTCCGTACTGCTATGCGGAGGGAGGGGAGCGGCATGTGGACGAGCTTGATGCCCAGGCGTTCCTGCGCATTACGCAGGAGGCGGCGAAGGCGGGCTTCGGGAGCGTCGTCATCGTGGGAGGTGAGCCGCTCGTCTACCGTGACTTCCGGCGCTTTCTGGACGGGCTCGGCGGCATCGACCTCGAGGGCTGTTCGCTCGTGCTGCGCACCTCGTTCGGCTTTAAGGTCTCCGACGAGCTGATGGAGAAGCTCTGCGCGTCGTTCGACGAGATTGTGGTGAGCATCGATGGCGACGAGGAAACCCACGACGCCGTGCGCGGCAAGGGGACATGGCGGCATGCCACGAGCAACTCCCTGCGAGCCCTGGCGTGTGGTGGTCGCATAAGCGTGAACTCCGTCATGACGCGCGAGCAGGGCGATGGCGCGCCAGGCGCCTTTCTGCGTTCGTTCTGCGCAGAGCACGGCATAGAGAAGCTCGTCATATCCTCTCCCGTCCCCATGGGTCGCGCTGAGGGAACGGACGTTCCTCCGTTCGAGTGGCGATCCGACGTCAGGCAGACGCTCTCCCTCAAGCCGAAGTTCTCCTGCGGGTTGGGACATAGCCTGTACATGCAACCGGATGGGAGCGTGTATCCGTGCTATGCATGGTGCGCCAGCGAGCATCGGCTCGGCGACCTGTCACGTGAGTCCCTCACGGACGTCCTCGAGCGCGGCGACCTGCTCGCGATTGCCAACAGCGGTGTCGACACCAACGAGAAGTGCCGCGCGTGCGAGGTGCGCTACTTCTGTGGTGGCATGTGCAAGATATACGTGCGCGACAAGCACGACCTCAACAGCGGCGACTTCGACTGTGCCGAGACCAAGGGGAGCATCTTGCGCATGCTCGCGGCACAAGGGATTAGGGTAGCCAACTGAGCCGGACTGAGTTGGCTGTTGCGGCTCAGTTGGCTGTTGTACCACTTCACGGGGATGCAGCTTTGTGGCGTGTATCAACACCTGACACAACGCTCATGCAAAGACCGCGCCTGCTTCTGGCCAACGTGCAGCAGAGGACGCTGCGACCTCGAACTTCATCGCCAGCTGCTGGCATCAAACGTTGAGTTCGCGAAATCGCCCAGTGAATACAAGTCATGGCTCCAAAATAAGCGTTGCCATGGGAGATATGTCGACGGCAAAGACATCGGCATCTGGAAACATGCGGGCGGCGGCCAATGAGAATCTGCCGGATCCGCAGCCGCAGTCGACGATTCGCGAAGGCTCGACCTCCGCTTACGCCTAATCGACCATGGCCGAGGCGACGGTGTCTGGGGTGTACACCGCGCCCGTGGCTCGACGCTCGTCGGAGCTGTTGATCCGCATATATGCGTCTCCCAGCGGTTCGAGCCCGTCGCAAACAAGGCCGACAGCCCGATCGACAACCGAGGCATCGGCGGCCTTGATTCCACGCAGTAGTCTGCGCTCCTCGTCATCGAGGTGCATCCCCTCGGTCAGCGAGGCACATACCGCAAGGATGTCCTCGTTGCCATTGAGCGTGAGTCCTATCGGTTTCTCCGAGAGCATCGCCGTTGCGCCCTTGTCCTTTACGTTACCTCCCCTAGGTTTTTCATGGCTATAATATATGTGAAGGGCGGTACAAAAACGACGCGGTCTCTGGAAAGGTCTTGGTACGCGTAGTCGTGCAGGGCGCCTATTCGAGCAGGCCGAGCGCGCGGAGGTGTTCCGCCACGACCTGCATCGTTGGCGCGGTGACGTAGCCGAGCTCGCGTTCGGTTTTGGCGGTCGAGCAGGCGGGAGAGTGGGAGATGTGCTCCAGCGTGCAGACCGCGACCTCCTCACACAGCCCGCGCAGCGTGATGGCTCGCGGCACTCTTCCTCGGTGATGGACAGGCAGACGGACGTCCCGTGAAGCCAGATGCTGCCAATCGCCACGTAGTGTGCCACCTTGCATGAGTTTTATTTGCTCCTTGCCAAAAAAGTCCAGTCCCAAAACCTGTGGCCGGAGGCCACGCTTCCGGTATTCTTAGCCCATTGGTCGAGGCTGGCGTCCGCGTCTCGGATTCCCCGGGTTTTGCGTTAGCGTTGCGCGCGTTCCTTGGATTTGACGTTGCCGTGGCATGGGTTCCGCCGAATCGTCGTTGGCGTGGGGGCGTTCCTCCGCTTTGACGTTGCCGTGGCCGGTTTCCCCGGATTTCGCGTTGCCGTGGCACAAACCGCCACGCCAACGTCAATCAGAGGGCAAAAACCCACGCCAACGCAAATCCCAGGGAAGGCGAGCCACACCAACGTCAATCTCACGGAACGCCGCCACGCCAACGTCGATCCCAGGGAAAATGAGCCACGCCAACGACGATCTCGAGGAACACCCCGCAGAGTCGGATTGATGGCCTCCCTGTCACCCGACTGTGCGGCCTTCATGGTGCTGAACCAACCTGAGTCGGACCATCTGTGTCTGCGGACCCACAGGCTTTAGGACTGAACCTTAAAGGGAATGGGAGACAGACAACAGCCCGTCGGAAACGCCGACGGGCTGATTCAACCTTTGATTAGGTCTGCGGGCCTATTTAGGTGGGCGCTAAGCAGCCTCTACTCTGATGCCTTACTTCGCAACCAGCCACGTGTGACCACAATCCTTACACACGTAGTTAGAGGTCTCGGGGGGAACACGAACCTCCTTGTATACCTTACTGCTGCCGCAGCGCTCGCAGGGTGGGAAGGGCCTCGATTTCCCCCACGTCAATCCACCAGCGATCTTTTCGAGGTCCTCGTCGGGGATGTCTATGCCCTCCTCCTTGGCGAGCGCGAGCAGCTCCTCGGGGGTGCGACACTCGGCGGCGCGCGCCCTCTGCTCGTCGGTCAGGTCCTCGTAGTTCATGGTTGGCTCCTTTCGTTGTTCTCACTTCGGCTAATACGAGCTGAGGCCGCGTATAGCGCGCGAACAGATGGAGGGGGACTGGAGCAGGCAAAGCAGTGCGAGACTGAGGAAGAGGCCGTCGCCCTGCTCAATAACAGCGGCGTGGATATCCCGGACGAGGTACTAGACGGCGTTGCCGGCGGGTGGAGTGATCCTGCCCGATCAATCGAGTGTCCCGAATGCGGTGGAGAGGGTGTGGAGGAGGAACGGTTGGCGGGTAGTGTGCGTAGCTTCAAATGCAGGAAGTGCGGCCATAGATGGCGTGGTATTGGGTAAGAGCAGACTAAGAGCTGCCAAAGAAGCTGAATTGCAAGGCAGGAGGCTCCACCCCGAGAAGCATTTGTCCGAAGAAGGATTCAACAAGCTTTCCATGTAGAAGCCCACATGCGGGTGACCAGGGGCCAGACCACCCGATTCCCCTTGCCGCTGTGCCTCTGTTATGATGGCGTGCACGCACCGAAAGGAGTCGCCATGAAGAAGCTGCGTGTCACCTGCGCCGTGATCGTCCTTGCCCTGATGTGCATTGTCGGGAGTGGATGCGCCCAAAAGTCGAACGGCAGCGCGTGTACGCTCTTCATATACATGTGCGGCTCCAATCTGGAGACCAAGCAAGGGCTGG
>CACXDP010000137.1 GCA_902766445.1 uncultured Coriobacteriaceae bacterium | reverse complement strand
TGCTCTCCGCTGTGCCAAAACAATCATGCGGCGTTTTTGACAGATACTGTTGCGCAACTTGGTGGGACAAATACCGTAAACGGTGCCAAATTTTCGGACAAAATCTTTCAGGAAATCGCGCCACCCGCAACGCATCGCCACACTCGCCCTCCCACGCGACGGGAAGCGAGCGATCGTACGTCTCCTCGAAGCCGACGTTGAGGTGCAGCGTCGCGGAGCCGCACTGGTTGGGCTGCAAGTCCATGCGGATGTATCCTTCCGTGCCCTGGATTATGGCGTAGCTCGGAGCGTCGCAGTGCGACGAGAATCCCCGTGGACGTAGACGGCTTCTCCAACGACCTCGTGACCTTCCGCAACATGGACGACGCCCCACGCTGCTCGTCCACCTCGGCTGCCATGCTTTCCGAGAGCGCTAAAGGCCCGTCCACGCGGGACGGGCCTTCCACTCTTGCCTTTGTCGCTCAGGCGCGGCGAACCCTGCATGCCGCGCCATCTACGTCCGTACGCTACTTCGTAATGAAGGCCGCCCGCGACGCGTCGTAGCCCTTGGGCACCTGGCCCTTGGGAAGGATTTGCACGTCCACCGACTCGGCACGCTTCGATACGATTAATGTGCCGCTCTACCTTACGGGCCACGCGATTCGCCTTACGAAAACGTTAGTAATTACGAATGAAAACCGAAAGCATTTACATAAATATCGTCCGCTCCGCTTCGACATACGCCGCGAATCACGCCTCCTCGATGCGGCAGACGTGGCGCTTGGACTTGCGCTCGTAGGTGACGCCCACCAGAAGGACCGGCCCGCCGAAGTCGCGCAGCACGGCCGGGTAGTCGCGGTCGCGCACCTGCGCAATCGCCGCCTCGGGCGAGCGATCCCACTTGAGTTCGACCACGAGTGCGGGCGCCGGGTCGCCGCGCTTGGGAAGGTAGACCACGTCGGCCAGGCCCCGGCCGGAGGGGAGCTCCTCGACCGTCGCGTAGTGGTCGGCGGCGGCGATGTAGGCGGACTTGACCACCGCCCGGAGGGCCTGCTCGTCGTTGTAGAAGGTGGGCGCGCAGCCATCGTCGTGGGCGCGCGCAAGCGCCTCCGCCACTGCTTCCTCGTCCATGTCCCACGTAGCCCGCAGCAGCGCGTCGCTCCCACGCACGATGCGCGCGACCTCTGTGTGGCGGCTCTGCGCCACGGCCTGACGCAGCTCGGCTCGCACCTCCTCGTTGGGCACGCACGCGGTCCCCGTCGCCGCGTCGTAGCAAAGATAGCCCAAGTGGCACAGCAACGTGAGGGCGTCGTCTCGGCTGGCTACGTCATGGATGCTGTTCTCGAAGGAGTGGGTATCAACCCTCACGCCCGCGCCGCCGAGGGCCTGCACGACGGCCTGCTGCAGCCCGTCGAAGTCCAGGTCGATGTATGCCCTTAATGCGGCAAAGGCCTCCGAGCTCACCCAGTAGGATCCGACCCGCCGACGCCTGCAGGCGCGCATCACCGAATAGGGGGCATAGGCGTGCACGACCCTGCGCTCATCCGCGTCCTTGTCCCAATACGGTAGCTCGTAGCCATCGTACCACCGGCGGAGCTCTTCCATGTCTATGCGGTGCTGCTCGGCGAGCCACTCCACCTCGGCCTCCGTGAAGCCCACGTAGGGAGCGTAGTCGTCGGGCGCCAGCGCCGTGTACTCGTCAAAGTCGGAGAGCGCGGACTGCGTGCCGTAGCGCACGATGGGCAGAATCCCCGTCATGTAGCAGGCGGCCACCGCGTCGGCCGTGAACGTCGCGTTCTTGAAGAGGAGGCGGAGGAAATACACCCAGTCCTCCTGTGACGCCCTGGTGCGGCGCTCGCGCAGGGGCGCGTCCCACTCGTCGATCACAAAGACGAACCTGCGGCCCGTCACCGCCACGAAGTCGGAGAGAGCGAGCTCTATCGCGCCCGTGCGCAGCGGCGTTCCGGGCAGCTCGCGCCGCATATCCTCGACCAGACGCTCCGTCACCGCAGCTGCAACGTCGTTCGCCCCGCGGAACCCGGTCATGTCCAGCCGCACCACGTTGTAGGCGTTGAGGTGCTCCCCAAAGCTCGGGTCGCGGGAGATTTCGAGCCCCTCGAAAAGGGAGCGCGAGTCCGCCCCGCGCGTGTAATAGGCCACCAGCGACTCGGCGGCGAAGGTCTTGCCGAAGCGGCGCGGGCGCGTGGAGCACACGAGCTTGTTCGGCGTTCCTATGACGGCATTGACGAGGGCAATGAGTCCGGTCTTGTCGACGTACTCCCCCGCAAGTATCCCGGCGAAACCCGCATTTCCCGGGTTCACGTACATACCCATATTGCCTCCCATCAAACTGATACTCCATCATAACACGCATGTTCCCGGCAGCTGGCGTCCGTCCGGTACCCCGCATGGCCACCTCCGGCAACAACACCCTCATAGCGCGCAACGCGCGCACGCACCACCCGCGCGCCCGAAGACGCGAGGGGGTGCATCACTTGCGGGTGAGCTCGATTCGGTCTGGCTTGACGATGAAGAATCCGTACGGATTTTCTCCCTGAGACCTCTGCAGCCCGAGAGAACGGTGCGAATCGGTTCGCATACAGAATCAACCACGTTCGTGTAATGGAATCCAAGACCGCTCACTCTGGAATAAAAACCCGTCTCCTCATATGTCCCTTCTCTGTTCCCCTCTCGCACGCGTTCGTGTCAAAATAACAACGTGCACATGACGGGTAGCTTGCGGAAAGGATTGCGATGAATCAGGAAAAGCCCCTCGGCATGAGGATCGGCGAGAGTATCTTCTGCGCAGGATACCTCGTGTTTGCACTCGTCACGGGATGCATGCTCCTTGCTTGCGCTCCCAGCGCCGGCACGTGGGCTCGCACGTGCGGAGCCATGACGCTGCTCCTAGGCTGTGGTGACGCATTTCACCTGGTACCACGCATCCTCGTTAACCTTCGAGGGACAAGCGAGGATCAAAGCGTGTTGCACAGACGCTCCTTCGCGCTGGGACTCGGAAACCTCGTGTCCTCCATCACCATGACCCTCTTCTATCTACTGCTTTTCGTGGGCATGTGGCAGATGGCGCACCCCGGACGGGGTTTGGCATTCTCGCCACTAGAGGCAGGTGTCTTCTGCATCCTCTGCGCGCTAGCTACCGTACGCACCGCGCTTTGCCTCTTTCCGCAAAACCGATGGTTCGACGGAACGGGCAGCCAAACGTGGGGCGTCTATCGCAATGCTCCGTTCGTGCTCATGGGAATAATCACCGTACTCTACCTCATTGGCTGGTACGACGAGTGGCTCATGGCATCGCTCGTGTTCGTGAGCTTCGCATGCTATCTGGGCGTGGTGCTCGGCGCGCGCAACAACCCCATGCTCGGCATGCTCATGATCCCAAAGACCATCTGCTACATCTGGCTCGTATCGCTGCTGCTAGCGAGGCTGTAGGATACAGGGGGCCTCGGGATACAGGGGGTCGGTTCTGATGCATCATTTGGGCTTCATCACATGACAAAGTCAAAGGTCTTTTGTCACCCGCTCTTCTTGCCGAAATGATGCAGGAGAACCGACCCCCTGTATCAGCCCAATCGCTATCCACGCTTGCGCTCTGCCAGCTGCTTGCGAAGCTTGGCGTTGAGCTCCTTGAACACACCCTTCGGGCTGACTTCGTCCAGAAGCTCGGCCATCTTTAGCACCTGCTCGTCCGTCAGGTCCTTGTTGCCCGTCACGTTGCGGAACTTTGTACCCACGATGTACAGGCGGATTGCGTCTTCGCTCTCGCCAGCGGCCAGCATGCGGCCGACCATCTCGCTGCCATGCGCGAACTGGATGAGCTCCTTGTTGAGCAGGGCATACGAAAGACGACCGTCCTTGTCGGTGTACGCATCGACGATGCGCTGGTACTCGGCGCTGTCGATGACCACCTCTACCTCGGGGATGGGCTCGTCTTCAACCACGGGCGCTTCCTCGGCCACGGCTTCGACGAACAGCGGCTTGGGTTTGCCCTGCTTGCGATACGGCATGCCAGCGGTCAAGGCGATGGCCTCGTCGAAGGCCTCCTGCGGGTAGAGGTCACGCGGCGTGTTGGCAGAGACAATCGCCTCGCCAGAGGTCTTGCTGATAGATGCGATACCCGGCTGCGTAGCATCGCTGCGCACGATCACGACACCAGAGCCTCCTGACGCAAACTTTTGCCGGTACGCTACGGCAGGCAACGTAGTAAGGGTCACGCTGTTGGTACGAATCATGATGCAGCTCCCTCCAATCTGGGTTACGGACGGAACGATTATACATCAGCAATAATTCCCACCAAAAAGCTAGGCGATAGTTGGCATGCCATATCCGGGAAATGGTTATTGACCGGGCGCATTTGTCCAACACGTTTTGCTAGCTCAGGAAAGGAAGATAAGCGAATCGTTATTAATCATCCAAACGAGGGTGAGTCGGCCTGTAGCGCACCGCTTCTCGTCAGTCAAGACATGCTGCGTATCGAGCAATTCCCTCGCCTTGGCTAAGCGCTTCCCGCTGTCGGGTGCGCCGGGGACTCTCGCCCCTTGAGTGTGTGCCATGCCCGGCACACCGAATGAGGGCGGTCGTCCCGTTTTGTACGGGCGGCCGCCCAAAGGATTGAATGAAAAGCCCGTCCCCTGTCCTCCCGCGGGACAAACTACCCCGTCCCCCTTGTCCGTCCTAGTCCAGGTCTTCCCCGTTACTCTTGATGCACTTCTGATACCAGAAGAAGCTGTCCTTGCGGCTGCGGGAGAGGTCGCCCGTGCCGTCATCATATTTGTCGACGTAGATGAAGCCGTAGCGCTTGCGCATCTCGCCGGTGCCGGCGCTCACGACGTCGATGGGGCCCCACCAGGTGTAGCCCATGAGGTCGACGCCGTCGGCCACGGCCTCCTCCATGGCCACGATGTGCTTGCGCAGGTAGTCGACG
>CACXDP010000136.1 GCA_902766445.1 uncultured Coriobacteriaceae bacterium | reverse complement strand
CGTCTCGTCGCCTTCTCTGCCATTCGCTATCTCGAGAGCCGGCTGCACAAGATTTACGTATACTGCGGCAAAAGAACTTTCGAGACCTATGCCAAGCTCGACGACCTCCAAGAACAGCTTCCCGATAGCTTCTCCCGCTGTCACCGTAGCTTCATCGTTAACCTCAGCTATGTATCCGCATTGGAGGGGACCGAACTTACGCTTCGGGATGGCACCGTGCTGCCAATCAGCCGACGGCGCACCCGTCAGGTACAGCACGACTTGCTCGCACTCTTGTCGGCAAAGGGTCAGGCGCCAGCCATGAGCGATGCCTCCTCCCACGATCGGAAGCAAGCATGACCTTCGCCATCATTCGCACCAGCTTCAACATCCTGCTAGAAGTGATGCGCATCGCTACCTTATGCAGAATCCTTACGATGAAGTCAAATCGGGTTTTTGCCGTCGTGACGATGGCCTGCATGAGTCTATCGCTTTGTCTGCAGTACGTGGACGGATGGGACCTACCCCGCGTCCTCGTGCTCGTCCCCCTCAGCGCGATCGTCTTTCCCATCGCGTATTCCATTGGCCCGCTTCGCGTTCGGACGACCCGTGTACTCCTCATCAACGCCGCCATGGCGTTCAATGAGGCCAGTGTAATGAATCTGTACACGTTCCTCGCGGGAGGCGTCCCCACTGACGCCACCGCAGGCATCGACAACACGGCTATGCTGATCGTGTATTCGCTCTCGGTCCCCCTACAGGCAATGCTGTACGAATCCGTCGTCTACCTCGTGAAACGGCACGCCCACAGCCAGACCGCCTCCTTTGAGCCACCAGTCATCGCCTTTCTGCTGTGGTCCTACCTACTCGTCATGTGGACGCAGACGCATTCCCACTTCAGCGATGAAGCCCTCGCGCGGGCAAGTATGGCAAGTCTCGTCTACGCCCTGCTCTCGCTCGGCTTCGGTGTAGTCGCACTCACGATCGCCAATAAGGACGCTCTTGTCGGACGCGAATCAGCAAACCGCGCCGCGTCCGTTCGTCAGGAACGCCACCTCCGTACGGGGATAGCGGACTCGACCCGCCGCATGGTCGCCGTCCGTCACCTCCGCCACGACCTCGCAAACCAGGTCGAAATCATCGAGGAGCTAGCTCGCCACGGACGGGAAGGGGAGGCAGATACCCATCTTGTCGCCCTCCAAAAACGAGCGCTTGCGATTGTGGAGGATTCCGCCGCGCATCACGAACCGGCCTTGGATGACCGAAGCCGTCATCAAGGGAGGTAGCATGGCCTTCGAGATAGTACGCCTGTCTTTCAACGTGGTGCTTCAGGGAATATTCATAGCAACGCTTTGCAAGATCCTAGTAATGCGCTCGAACGCGGTCTTTGCGGTCACGTGCATGGCCCTCATGGTCGTCTCCATAATGGCACAGGCACTAGACATCCCGGATCTGCCCCGAGTGCTCCTCCTTGCCCCTCTCACCTGCGTCGTACTTCCCATCGCACTTTCCTACGGGCAGTTCTCATCTCGTGTCGTCCGCACACTCCTCGCCAATGCCACGATGGCCTTCGGCGAGGCATTCATGGCAAATACATACATGCTCGTTACCGGAACCTCCCTCACGACTTCGACTGCCAAGATCGACATGAACGGCGTCATCGTCGCGTACACGCTTGGAGTCCTCACACAGGGCATCATCAACACAGCTCTCGTGTACATGGCGAAACGTCACGATCATCATCACGGTTCCTTGCCGGTACTACCAATCATCGCTTTTCTGTTCTCTTCTTATTTACTTGTGTTGTGGCTTCAGACGCAAGTAAGCTTAAGCACGTACTTTAATCCTTGGGCAAACGTAATAAGCCTCGTTTATGCAGTACTGTCACTCGTCCTCGGCATGGCCGCACTCATGATTGCTCAAAGAGGAGCACGCATCGGGCGTGAGTCAGCAAACCGCGCCGCATCCGTCCGCCAGGAACGCCATCTCCGCGCGGGGATAGCGGACTCGACCCGACGCATGGTCGCCGTCCGTCACCTCCGCCACGACCTCGCCAACCAACTAGAGGTCATCGAAGAGCTCGCTCGCCATGGTCGCCGTGACGAAGCAGATGCTCACCTCGCCATTCTTCAAGAGCACGCCAATCTCATTTCAGGAAGCACAATCATAGAGGCAGGTAGCGATGAATAGGTATCACAGGGCATTGGTCGCGTTGTTTTGTGTGGCTTTCGCGCTTCAAGCCTATGTCATCTTGCAAATCCAAACATCGGGCATTGCCTTTCGCGCCGTGATCCTTTTGGCCTCGGGCCTCGTTGACGCGGCAACCATGCGACTGATGCTCAGGGCGCTCAACCAATCGCAGGCAACCTATACAGCCGATGTCGCAGAGCTTCTAGAGGCATCCCTCGCCGAGTATCGCGAGCTGACGAAGCAGACCTCAAGCCTCACACAGGAGGTGGGACTTGCTGTAGACAGGCAAATCTCGCAGGCGCGCGTCGCGCTGCGAGAGGGAGACGAGTCAGCTGTAGAAGAACACCTGCGTTCAGGCATCGAGATAGCTTCGGGCATTTCCCTACCAGACTGCGACAACGTCGTCGTCTCAGCCGTGCTCGAGACCAAGCGCCGACAGTGCGCCGAATCAGACATACCTCTCATCGCGCAGGTCAACCTTCCCGAAGACCTCCCCATCGAACCCCTTGAGCTTGCCTCAGTGTTCTTCAATCTCATTGACATAGCGACACACGAGTGCAGGGCTCTCGCCTCAAAACAAAACAGCGACACCAAGGCGAATCCCTCCCCCGCCATCGAGGTACGCTCCTTCGTCAGGGCTGGTCAGCTCTTTGTGGAGGTTCGCAACCCCTGCCGCAAAGGAGCCGATCAACAGAGACGTGAAGCCGCGCGCAATGCCGATCCCACGCTGTTTCATGGTTTGGGAACGGGCATCGTGGCGGACATCGCAACCAGACACGGTGGTATCGCGCAGTTCGACGAGAGCGATGGTGTCATGACGGCCAGCGTGCTCATCCCGCTGTAGCAAGACCGTCTGGCCGTCATCGCCTACGCCAAGCCGGTCGCCTCGTCGATGCCGAGGGCGATGTTCATGTTTTGCACGGCGGCCCCAGAGGCACCCTTGCCGAGGTTGTCAAAGAGGGCCGTCACGGTGGTGTGCTCCTCGTTGCCGCATACGACGATGCGCAGTTCGTTGGTGCCAGCCAGCTCGTTGGCGTAGAGCGTCTGCTGGGCAGCGTCGAAGGGGGCCACCGTCACGAAGCGTTGTCCCGCGTAGTGCGCGGCAAGCGCCTCATGGACTTCGCGTGCAGACGACACGCCATTTAGCAACTGGTTATGCAGCATGATGGAGGTCGCCATTCCCTTGTAGTAGTCGTCCACCACCGGCATGAAGACGGGCGCATGCGCAAGACCGCACACCACCTGCATCTCGGGCAGATGCTTGTGACGTAGCGTGAGACCGTAGAGTCCCGGCGAGTCGAGACGCCCGGGGCGGTCACCAGCCTCATACGCGGCAATCATCTGCTTGCCACCACCGGAATAGCCCGTGAGCGAATGGCAGGTCAGCGGATAGTCGGCCGGAACGACGCCCGCCTTTACGAGCGGGGCGACCGTGCTGATGAAGCCTGTTGCGTGACAGCCTGGATTGGCGATGCGCGTGCTCGAGGCGATGGCGGCACGCTGCTCGGCGCTCAGCTCAGGAAAACCGTAGGTCCAACCGTCGGCGGTGCGATGCGCCGTGGAGGCGTCGATGATGCGCACGTCAGGGTTATCGACCAATGCAACCGCCTCACGCGCGCCTGCATCGGGAAGGCAAAGAAAGACAATGTCGGCGGCATTCAGGAACTTGCGGCGCTCCTCTGTGTCGTGGCGCTTGTCTTCATCGATACGGAGGAGCTCCAAGTCCTCACGCGAGCCAATCCGATCGAATATCTGCAGACCAGTAGTGCCCGCCTGTCCGTCGATGTAGACCTTGGTTCTGGGCATATTGTAGCTCCTCTCGTCGCGCGTCAGTTTGCTGTCTATGATACGCCCCTCATTTGCGCCGATTACCTCTGACGGCGACAATCCCAAGCACGCCCACGTCTCACGTCACACAGAGCCCCAAGGTTAGGATTGCTCCAGCTGACAAGCGCGGCCACACGAAAGGTGTAGGCCGCGCATCGAACCGTATGCCGTTTTCTGGCGACGAGCTACTTCACAGCCTCGGCAATGAAGTCCCAGGCCTTCATGCCGTCTTCGTTGCATGCGCACTCGTTGTTGTCAAAGTAGATCCAGCTCCAGTGGCCGTTATACTCGTACGGCTTGCTCTCGTCGTCGGGATCCTTGTACTCGCCGGAAGTATCGACGACATGCTCGGTAGTGGAGATGTGCAGATTCGCGGCACCAACATCCTGAAGACGCTTGGTCGTAGGAATCTCATGGGTGTCGGGGACAACGGTCGTGTCGTCCTCGGACCAAACGAAGTACATGGGCAGGTCTTTGACGCCCTCGATCTGCTCATCGCTGATCGCACCGTCAGGGATTGCCTCGCAGATAGGCACGATGGCGGCGTACTTGTCGGGACGATCAATGCCCATCCACAACGTCATGAAGCCACCGTTGGAACAACCAGCGAGGACGATCTTCTCAGCACCGACCTTATCGGCGTAGGAGTCGATGAACTCCTCGAGTGAGTCGGTGTAGATGGACGTGATTTCCTTGGCGTCCTCAGAGATATAGGTGGGCTTGCCATCGGCGTCTGGTCCTTGATCCATCCACATGGTAGGAGACTGGGGTGCCACGACGTGAGCGCCGCCGACCACCTCTTGGAACGCGTCCTCGGAAAGCGCGACGACCTTGTTTGCCAAGATTGTGACATAGGGATCGGTGCCCTCAGTGCCGCCCTCGCCCGCTCCGTGCAACCATACGACGAGCGTCTTGCTCTCCTCCGCGGGATCCCACGAGGCGTACTTGTAAGACGTGCCATCGGTCGCATCGAAGGAGTCGACTGTCCACGCATCCGCAGAGGTCGTCTTCTCGGTGTATGCGGTGTCAATGTTGAGCGCAAACGCGGCGATATCGGAAGCTTTGATGGTCAAGTAATAGGGTTCGCTCCATGTGTTATAACCGGTGGACATGGTATAGAGCAGCGGAGAACCCTGGTCAGGCGAGCAGTAGAACTCAAGCTCGATGGTCTTGCCATCGTCGCCGAGCGTGGCAGCCGTAACCTCGCGGTCGAACGTGTCCTCGATCACGGGGTAGTTCTCCGTGTCGGTCCAGTCGGTTACCTGCTTGGTCTCCGTGACAACGAGGTCGTCGACCGAGATGGTATCGAGCGCCTGATCCAAGGTGACCGTTGCCTTGTCGACGCTGCATCCCCAGTCGTAACCCTGCACGTGAATGGAGTAGGTACCACTGATGGCGTTGGCCGACGATGCCTCGCTCGTCGTGGCGTCAGTGGTTTCTGCCTCAGTCGTGGCAGCCTGCTCGGTCTCTGCTCCCTGGCTACCACATGCCGCCAGCGCGGCACCAGCCAGAATTGCCGACCCACCCAAGAAGGACCTGCGCGTCGTATGGATACTTGCCATGTGTCTCCCCCTTCTGTCATCTGTGCTTACGCACATACCAGCACTAATAACATATCAAATTGTAATTGAATTGTAACCGTAGCTCGCGGCGAACGGCGCCAACGCCAGAGAATGTGTTTCTAATCAGAACGAGCATGAAGATTCTTGTAAGCACGAATAGCGCTATGCGTTACCATGGATAGTCATATGCAGACAAAAGGAGCATCATGACATTCTTTGAGCTTTTCCAACAGTCACTGCCCCTCCTCCTCGATGGTTTGGGGCTCACACTCGTGCTAGCCTTCGTCTCGCTGGCAATCGCCATGGTGATTGGCATCATCGCTTCGCTCATGGGCATGTCGAAGCACATCGTACCTCGCACGATCAACAATGTCTTTGTCACCATCATTCGTGGCACACCCCTACTCGTGCAGGGCTTCTTTATCTACTTTGGCATCACCGGCTTGCTTAACGTACGTATCTCGGCCTTCATGGCAGGCGTCATCGCCCTCTCACTCAACGCGGGCGGTTACCTCTCAGAGATTTTCCGCGGCGGCATTCAAGCCGTCGATCCTGGCCAGCGCGAAGCTGCACGCTCGCTAGGTCTCTCGGCACGGCAGACCACTTGGCGCATCATCATCCCGCAGGCAATTCGCATCTGCATCCCTTCCGTGGTCAACCAGTGGTGCATCACGATCAAGGACACGTCCATCATCTCGGTTATCGGACTCGTAGAGCTCACCAAGGTGGGCCAGCAGATCATCGCCCGCACATATCGCTCTTTTGAGGTATGGCTCATCGTCGGTGCCATGTACCTCATCGTTATCTATCTGCTTACCGTACTCGCGCGTTACGTGGAAAAGAAGGTGTCGCTCGATGACTAATGCAAGCACGGGAACCCTCAAGGTCGAGATTCGCGGCCTGCACAAACGCTTCGGCGATAACGAGGTGCTCAAGGGCATCGATTGCGACATCCAAACCGGTGAGGTGGTCTGCGTCATCGGCCCATCCGGATCGGGTAAGTCCACCTTCCTGCGCTGCATCAACTGCTTGGAGGAGCCGACTGCAGGCACCATCAAGGTGGATGGCAACGTCATGGACGCCGAGGCAAAGAACATCGACGAGCTGCGCGAGGACGTGGGCATGGTCTTCCAGCAGTTCAACCTCTTTCCCCACCTCTCCGTCATGGAGAACATCACACTCGCGCCGGTTCTGCGCAAGCGCATGAGCGAGGACGAGGCCAAGCGGGTAGGCATGGATCTGCTCACGCGCGTAGGACTTGCCGACAAGGCCGACGCCCGGCCAAATAGCCTCTCTGGCGGGCAGAAGCAGCGCGTCGCGATCGCCCGCGCACTCGCCATGCGACCTGGCCTCATGCTCTTTGACGAGCCGACGAGCGCCCTCGACCCCGAGATGGTAGGAGAGGTTCTCGACGTCATGCGTCAGCTCGCCGAAGAAGGCATGACGATGGTGTGCGTGACCCACGAGATGGGTTTCGCGCGACAGGTAGCCGATCGCGTACTCTTCATCGACCAAGGCGTCATCGCAGAGGAGGGTTCGCCAGATGAGGTCTTTGGCAACCCGCAGAACCCGCGCACCCAGAACTTCCTCAACAAGGTGCTCGAAGCATAACGGTTGCGGGGATAGGGGCAAGCTGCTACGTAAGCGTGTACTAGCATCGACATCTCGGAGCGCCGCGTAAGGCCGTCAGGAGTGGCCTACAGCAAACTGCCGAGTAAAGGGACACGGCGCAGCAAACGCGTCGTGAACACGGAGGCAAGCAGAGCCAAGCCAGCGAACACACTCTCATAGAGCACGGGCACTAAGGCCACCGGATCCACCAATATGAGGCCGAGGTGTATGAACAGCGGATGGATCAGGTAGATGCCGAAACTGTCTCGCGCGAGCGCATTCGGCACGCCATCCATCCGAAGCGGGTCTTCGCCGACAAGCCTGCGCAAAAGCAACAAAACAAAGACCGCATACGCACAGGCGAAGCAACTGCCCTGCAAGAACACGAACCCTCGGTCTCCCTCACCGGCACCGATGCCCGTAACGCTTACAAGCACCATCACTATAGCCGAGCCGATGCCGACAGCAGCCCATGCGGGCGAGATTCGCCAGCGAGTGAGGTATGCTCCCACGCAGAAGCATGCACAGCCCGCACCGACGTTCCACACGAACGCCGAGAGTAGCCCTGCCACCGTGGCACCGCCCATCAACGTTGGCACAACGAGCACGCCAACAAATAGCAGCAGAGTGAGCACCATATGGCCTCGCTCGCCGAATCTCCGTCCCACCCAGCGCATGGCCGGGACGAGCAGATACACGCCCGCCATCGCATACACAAACCATAGGTGATCCCAAGTCCGCATGGTAAGTACGTCTCGCACGACGATAAGAACAAGGGAGGGGCCAATCTCCATGCCTCCCCGCACGCGTGTCCAGACCTCCTCCATAAGGGCAAACGCCGTGCCGAAGGTCGCAATGACCAGCAGCATCCGGCGTACATGCAAGAGAGCCTTGTGCCAATCCATATTGCATGCGGGATCTAGCATCAGCGCACCTGACACCATAAAGAATGCCGGAACAGCCCAGCGACAACCGACTATGCCCACAATCGCGTAGGCAATTCTTCTCACCAGGCTGAGGTCTGCCGCGAGATTTGTGCTCACAAGCACGTGGAGCAGGACGATGGCAACGGCTCCCGCCGCCCGCGCCGCATCAATCCATCCAATCCTTCCAGCTCTATCAGTCCGGGCCATGTTTGCCTCACGCCTTCCATGCAAGTACCAAATCGGGGGTCAGCAGAGGAGCATCCCCCACTGACCCCCGAATGACCCTTCGGCAAACCGTCAGGCCTACTCTTCCTCCGCAGCCTCTTCCTTGGCGGTATCCTCCGTCTCCTCGGGAAGCTCGCCGCGACGACGCTTGCGCTCGACGATCTCCTCAGGCGTGAGCACGTCCTCGATGCGCAGGTTGACGCCCGCGACCTCGAGGCCTGTCATGCCAGTGACCTGGTTGACAACGCACTGCTTGACATCATCAAACACCTTCGGCGCATAGGAACCATACTCCATGAGGATGGAGATGTTCACGCGAACGGAGCTGTCGGGAGTAACCTCTACCGTGACGCCCTTACGCACATCGCGCTGACCAAACGCCTCCTGCACGCTGTTCACCCAGCCGCCGCGCATGCCCACAACGCCAGGAACAACGCGCACTGCGATGGCGACGATCTTTTCGATGACGCCGTTGGAGAACGTGAGGGAGTCCTCACTGATGACGTCCTCCTCGCTGGTGGTGATGATGTCCTGCGTCTCGCCGTCAGCCACGACGGTGGGGGTGGGCTCGGTTACACCTTCGCGAATCTCGGTTGTATCGCTCATGCTGAGCTCCTTTCTTGCACGAACTTGCGTGCATCGACTTGAAACTGCCTAACCTTGTCTACGCTCGCTATCAATTAGATCGCGAATCGTATTGACCAACTTGGGGTCGCCGTCGAGCACCTGACCAATGGCGATGCCAACTATGACCACGATGCTGATGAAGATAACACGCCAGAGACCAATAACAAAGACGAGCAGGGCAACCAAGAGGGCGACAACGCCTCCCCAGAATGCATGCTCATGTCCGGGAAAACTGCGATGGACCCAACTTGCGAGGGACTCACGAGGACGCTTGGGGCGCGAGTTACCGGAAGGCTCAGTTCGCGCATCCTGTCCCGGTGCATCAGCAGTCTGGCTGGGAACCGTCGGTTCGGGTGCCGGAAGAGGCTCGTCATCCCACTCCACCGACGCCGTAGTCGTTGACGCCACAGTCGTTGGTTTTGGCTCAGGCGCAGCATCCACACGCAGTGACGGGGCCGGACGCGCTGTGCGCTCGGTACTCGGCGAGGTGTCGACGCTGGGAGCGGGAGTCTGAGGCTGCTTGACGCTCGTCGATGCCGTCTGCTCCTGCTGAATGCGAACGCGAGGTGCCGAGGTCGACTGTGCTGCAGGAGCAACCGATGAAGTGACGACTTTCTTTGTCGTGGCAGCCACCTCATCAGCCTTCGGCTCGACAGCGACTTTCGGAGCAGACACAGAGACCGACGGCTTCGGCGTCTGCGTCGACTCGCCTGAAGCTGACTCGATCTTCATTCGAACGACGGGACGAGAAACATTTGCCTCTGCCATGGGCTACTCATCTCCCATCTGTTCACTCGTCGATGCCTCGACCGTCTCATCCGCTCCAGAATCCTCAGGCGCATCAAAGGCAAGGGTCGCTTCCGGGACAAGGGGAACGGTAATCGATGGCTCATCGTCTATGCGCTGCGATAGCATGGGCACCTGCACCTCGCTGCCAGAGCCATCACCTGATGGACGAGATGTCGTCGATCCGCCCCATCCCGGCGCCCCTTCCAAGCTCTCAGGATCGGTGAACACCACATCGATGGACTTGACGCTCTGCCCGCACACCTGTGCGAGACCCTCCCCCAGCTTGGCATACAGTTCCTCGCCATAGGCGACCACGTCAACGGGATAGTGCGGTGTGACCCGCACATGCACGCGCACATTGCCCTTCTTGCGCACGCGCACTTTTATAGCGCTCGCAGTGCAAGTGCCATCCGCCTCTACCACATGCCTCGTCTGCGAGACTATGGCCGAGCGCGTAACCGTGATCTTGCTTCCATTGACGTCGGCGACAATCGTCTCTCGCGGATTGCGGGGCGCAAAGAGAGAGCGCGCTAGACAAACCAGAAGACCCACCCCCGTGATGCAGACAAGCACCTCAAGCGTGAGCCAGTACCATTGGGTTTCCAGCAACAGCGTCCGTGCCTCTCTGGTCCAAGGACCCACCCATGTAAGGCAGAGCGCCGCCAAGGACAGTAAGCCCGAGAGCCCGAACACAAATAGACAGAGTCGTTTGAACCAGTTCATGCGCAACCTCCTTACGAGGTCCGAAGGCCAAAAGATAGTACTAGCATACCCTTTGGACGAGGATTATTCCACGCCAAGCGCGGCAAACGGCAAGATACAGGGTTCCCTTATGTGCCAAAGGGGGAGTATCCCCGAGCGGCACAATTGACACGCTGCCGGCTAGTTCACGGGGGATCCTGGATCGCCGCCCGCGTTGATGACCTGCATCATCTGCGACAGGGCCGCTTCGTCAGTTATCACGTAACTAACGCCGTCGATGGTCTCGGTGGTAGAGGGAACCGACGTCGAGTATATCGTGGGATTCTGTAGTTTGAATTTCAGAAAGAGGGGCACGAGATCGTAGCAACGCAAGTCAGTGCCGATGAGATCGCCCACACATTCGAGCGCGCCGGGGACCTCACGTGGCGAGAGCGAGAGCATACGGTTCATGATGGCCTCCATGAGAATGCGCTGGTCTTCTTGGCGCTGGAAGTCACCGCGCTCGTAACCATAACGCGTGCGCGCCCATGCCACCGCCGTCGGCCCGTCAAGCGTCTGCGTACCCGCGCCGATGTCAATGAACGTATGGTCGGGGTCGTAAGCCGCCTCAGGCACGTTGACGGTGACCCCTCCCAAGTAATCCACCAGATCAGCCAGCTCATTGATATGAACCACGGCAACATGGTTGATGCCAACGCCACAAAGCTTGCTCACCGCGCGCACAGAACCACCAGGCCCCTCGAAAGCATAGGCGGCGTTGATCTTTTGCCTGCCGTATCCGTCCAGCTCAACCATCGTGTCTCGTGGGATGGAGAGCATCGTGAGCTTGCCACCCCAGAAGTCGATGCGCATGAGAATCATGGTATCGCTGCGCGCTCCGGTGGTGCCCTCCTGTTCGTCCGAGCCAAGAGCCAGCACGTAGTATGGCATGCCCGGAACGGACCACGAGAGCGTACCGTTAACGCTTTGCCCCTCTTTAGGCGCGAAGGCTAGCCTATCGTCAATGGGGTGTGCCACCGCCCAATATGCGGCAACCACAAGCGCGACCGCGATAATCAGCGTAATGAGACATCCATGGCTCCTCCGATGCCGCACCCGAGGCGCACGTCGCGCCCGCTCCCTCGGCGCTACGGCCTGCGGAGGCTGTGGATACGCGGAGCGGGGATCAGGACCGGACGGCTCGCCCGGATAGTCCAAGTAGCGGCTCTCCAAGGGGTCACGCTGGCCTTGAGCAGCTCCACGTCGCTGGAGCCTGCGTTGGCGCGCAGGCTCGTTTCTTTGCCGCGTATCAGCGCGATAGGCCTCAGCTTGCTGCGCCGGAGCGACGCGTTTGCGCACCATGGTCTTTGGAAACGAGTCCACTGGTTGCTCAGACATAGGCACGGGGTCGTAGAATGGCTCCTCATACGGGCCGTCATCCCTAGCGTATGCATAATCGTCCTCGTCTGAGACGTAATCGAAGTTACCCTCCTCAGGCTCGAAGTCACGACGAACAACTGTACGTCCGAATTTGTCCGTCTCATCGTTATCATCGAAGGGATCGATGGCATCGTAGTCGTCGTAAGGATTGCTCATGAATTGGTGCCCCCCGTTCCACTGCCCATACGTTCACATCAGGTCTGGTTTGTGCCGCAGACAGATTGGCCCACGCAAGCAAGCCTATCGACTGGCACCCCACTTGCCGCAGCGACGAAGCAAGCTCGCGCGCAACAGTAGATACCGTGCCTCCACGCGCTCGGCAAGCGCGCTTGTCCACGTGTTTATATATCCCCCGTGGACGCAGGCTGCGAGGGTGTCGATACCAAGAACCACGGCAAGGACACAAAAGGCCACCTTTCCCAAAGGCGTCTGTGCACGCTCGCTACAGCTCGCAAGCCACAACACCAGAGGGCCCATCAATAGCGCATACACCTGGTTGCGCATCAGTTTGTAAAGCGCACAGCCATAGCTCGGAGTATGTGGGCGCAGGTCAAGGTACCTACGTGTTAGCCACGAGACAGCGCCATTGAGAATCTCGCGAACGAAGTTCGACAGGTAACCCGTGAGACTCTCGTAAACGAGCAGATACGACGGATACACCATCCCTGCCACGAGGACAAACACATCGTAGAACGTCCAGCTTCCCGCGGGCACATATCTACCAAGGTTGTGGGAAAGCAGCGGAAAGGTCCGCCACCACAGGAAGGCAAAAACCGCGATAAAAAGCACGCGCAGAAGCACCGGACCCAAGAGCACTGACCTAGGACAAAGCGGTACCTTCTCGGGCGCCGGCTCGCTGGTCCATTCGTCTACGAACGACCACGGATCCTCGTCACCGACATCGGCATGCGCTCCCGCCCGCCAATCGACGCCCTCATACCCTCCAAAGACGCCAGCGTTGAGCATTCCCACACGCTCAACCACACGATCAGGCTCGTCGGCAAAGAGCGGCTTGAGCGTGGCATTCGCCTTGTTTGCCTCCACCATGATGCGCTGCGCTTCGGCGGGGTCGAGATGGCCCTTGCTTGCCGCATCGGGGTGATAGGTACGCGCCAGTTCGGTGTAGGCGTGCTTGAGGTCTTCTTTTGTATAGCGACGAGGCAGCTCGAGGATCTCCTCGGCTGCCTCTCTGGTCATGTCTTGGCGCAAGGACTACTCCGCGTCGAGGGCCTCAGCGATCTCGTCAGTAACATCCATAGTGTTGTAGACGTTCTGCACATCCTCGAGCTCGTCGAGGCGGTCAGCAAGACGCTGGACCTTCTTTGCGTCTGTAACGCTCACCTGTGTGGGATTGGTGGGAACGCGCGTCAGCTCGGAACCCTTGACCTCGATCCCCTGCTCCTCGAGACCGGCCACAACATCCTGGATCTCGTTGTAAGCGCACCACACGATCCACTCGTCGCCCGCATCCTCGTAGTCATCGCCACCGGCCTCTGCAACGGCCATCATGAACTCGTCCTCATCAGTGGCGTTCTCGCGATCAGGTACCTTCTTGTCATCGCTCTTGATGACCTTGTCAACCGCGATTGAGCCCTTGCGCTCGAACTGGAACGCAACCGAGCCGCTCGTGCCAAGGCTACCACCCGAGTGGGTAAAGGCAGAGCGAACGTCAGCGGCAGTACGGTTCTTGTTGTCGGTAAGACACTCGACGTAGAAGGCAACGCCTGCGGGGCCATAGCCCTCATAGGTGATCTCGCTGTAGACAGCGGCATCGGCGCCAGAGCCAAAGGCCTTGTCGATGGCAGCCTTGATCTTTGCGTTAGGCATGGAGACCATGCGGGCGCGCTGAACGGCGGCCGCGAGTGAGGCGTTGTTGTCAGGGTTCGGGTCGCCTCCGACCTTTGCGGCGACGGTGATGTTGCGCGAGAGCTTCGAGAAGAGCGACGAGCGCTTGGCGTCAATCGCGGCCTTCTTGTGCTTTGTGGTAGCCCACTTAGAATGTCCGGACATGCGGTCTCCTCACTTGATTGACTCACAAACACGGCTATGCTAGCGGAAATTGTCCCCCATGAAAAGAGATGCCACCAAATATTTGTGATGCTCAAACGTAAGAGGCACACGAGGGACCGCCCCTTATGAGTCTCAGATGCCAAGCGTGGCGCGAACGCAGTCCCAGATGGCAAGCGAACCCTCGGTGTTGGGGTGTAGCCCATCCACGGAAAACATCTCCGGTCCCACGGCCTCGCGTGTATCCACGAAGGTGTAGCCGCGCTCGGCACACAACTGCTGCAAAACGTCTCCCAACTCAGCCGCGGGCTCCACCAAGAGCTCGTGTGGACGCAGGTCGTTTACTGGCGAGAGCACCACCACGAGCTTGCTTCTCTGGGCTGCGGCATCGAGCGCAACCTCAGCGTCTTGACGAAACTGGTCCGGTCCGTAATAGCCCGCATCGTTGGTGCCAAGCGCCACCACGATGACGTCAGCGCACTCAGCCAGCCACGCGTCGGGGTTCTCTGCGAGCTGGTGCATGAACCATCCGTTAATGCCGGCGTTTGTGAAGTCGCGCACGCCGTTCTCGGTCGCCCACGCGCGAAACGCATTTGCCCAGCTAATGGCTGACGTCGACGGCTCGTGCAACACCAGTCCCATGCCGTCGTCATAGATGACGCGACCCGTACCAGAAAGCTCGGGATCCTCGTAGCCGTCCGCTCCGAAACCCGCAGTGATGCTATCACCCACTAGGCGAATCGTCTGGTACTCGCCGGCACGAATCTTCTGGAGAAACTCCGAGCCGCCCTGCTCCATCGTTGTCTGCGCCATAGGTACCGATTCTTGCGCGTCTGGCCCCGTCGTAGGTTGTTCCATGGGTATCGCCTCCTGCACAGCTGGGACTCCCTCGGTCGCATGCTCATCGGCAGCTTCCTGTACGGCCCCATCAGACGTACACCCGGCAGCACAGATACCGATAAGCATCGTGCAAACAATCGCGACCACAGCAAAGGCGAAGTGACGTGGCCTGGACGCCCTCCCATGCTTCGCTCTGAACAACACCCGCAACACCTACGAAAGCTCGAGCTTGACGAGCGCACCGAAGTCATCCAAGTAGTAGAGACCACCGTCGAGACCCATGGTTGCTCGTCCTCCCCTGCCACTCTTCAAATGCTCGTCGAGCAGGCGAGACAGGCTGTGCGACCACGCACTCTGCGCTGTTAGGGTATCGAGCGATGAGCTGAGAGGGTTTTTGACTGTCCAGAGCGTGCGCGAACCCGTGCTTCCCGAAACCGACACACCCGAAGTTGCGTTAAGCACGTCCGCAAGGCTTGTGTTCTCATCCTCTCCATCTGACCATATCTGCGTCTGTGCCACCTCTCCCTCCAAGCGCACGGAGGTCTGGGGGCTCTGCGACGCCGCACCGGTCTTCTTGGCAAAGGTCGGCAGGCCGTTAGTGCCGTTGCCTACGTAGTACCAGCAGATGCTGTCGCCCGCGCGAAGCTGCATGAACGCGACGTTCTGCTCACATGGAACGCCATTGACGAAGACATGCCAAGCTTCCCCGGTGACTCCGTTGGAACCCAGCGAGGCAAGTGACTCCAGCTCGACCGAGCCGTCCTGCGAAACGCTGTATGAGAGCAACCGTCCGTCCGTATATCCAACCTGCTCGAAAGCAAGGTGCGAGGCATCCCATGCGCTCTGGTTCGCCGCAACCGTGACCTCGGTAGGCGAAATCCAGTATGCAAGCCCCGTACCACCTGGACCAATCACCGACACGCCAACTGTGATGGTGCCAGCCTCGTAGCGCCATTCGACCTCATCGCCACTCGTCAGCTCACAGGTTGACGCCGAGCCGGAATAGTAGCTGCCGTTGACATATAGGCGCCAGCCACTGCCCGAAGTCAGGTCCATGACACAAGGCGTGCTCGTATCATCTCTCGCAAGCGATACGAGTACGTCCGCAGCTCCTTCCGAACCCGTCTGATACGTCATGCCACTGCGCTCAAGGGCTAACTCGGTGGCATCCCATGCATTGGCACCCCGAGAGAGCGCGATATCAGCCACGCGCGCCCACGGTGAGTTCGGACCCGTGAAGGACACGGCGACGACTACCTCTGTGGCCGTATCCTGAGACGCCTCGGCAGCGACATCCTGCGCGGCTTCCTGCGTCACGTCCTTCTCGCTGGCTTCTGCCTCTGTGTCTTCCACATTTGTCCCGGTCGCAACGTCGCCCGCAGTTGAATCCGCACCGTCACTCGCGAGCTGGTCGCGGCCTGCATCCTCAGAGTTAGCAGCTACGCTGCTCTCGATTGCCTCAGGAGTCTGCGTCGGTATCGTCTCCTCGCCTAGCCCAAATGACGCGGTGCCCGGATAGAGGGTGAGCATGAGGGCAAGCGCCCATGATACGCGTGTCCTGACTCCTCCCATAGTCCTACCTTTCTCGCTGCGTTTTAAAGAGAAGTATTTAACACTATACCCCATCCGGCGCATCCACATACCACAACCACCATGTGAATGGGGACTGTGTGAATGGGAACGGAGGCGTTTCACATACACACGGACAAACTCCTCCGTCGGGACAAACTCCTCCGTCCCCTTTGTCCGCAGAATTCGGCAGACGGCAGAGCACTAGTACAGCAAAAAATAGTTGCGTGCTAATTCGATACGAACTTTTGTGTTCGGCATTTTGTGCGACCTGCGAAATTAACGGTTATCTACAGCTAATCAACCAACTTTTCGACCATATCTTGTGGTTTTCTTCGCATTTCAACACAAGAAGTTGTGGCATAGTAGATGCGCACCCAACATGACGGGTATGTGGCGGCGAAAAGAAGCGGTGATTGCAGATGAAGATTATAAAGCGCAACGGGTCGGAAGTCACCTTCGACACGACAAAGATCATCAACGCCATTACCGGGGCAAACGGCGAAGCCCCCGAAGAGGCAAGGCTCACTGAGCGCGAGATTCGATTTGCTGCGCTCAACGTGGAGGACCAGTGTGCAGCCGCAGGCCACACTGTCACTGTCGAGGAGGTCCAAGACCTCGTGGAGGACCAGCTCATGGCCCTCGACCACTTCGATGTCGCACGGCGCTACATCATCTATCGCTACGTTCAGAACCAGAAGCGTCACAAGAACACGACCGACGACAAGATCCTCACTCTCATCGAGGCAAACAACGAGGAAGTCAAGCAGGAGAACTCAAACAAGAACCCCACCGTCGTCAGCGTTCAACGCGACTACATGGCAGGTGAGGTATCCAAGGACCTCACGATGCGCGAGCTTCTTCCTGAGGATGTGGTCAAGGCCCACAACGAGGGCATCATCCACTTCCACGACTCCGACTACTTCGCACAGCACATGCACAACTGCGACCTCGTGAACCTTGACGACATGTTGCAGAACGGCACCGTCATCTCGGGCACGCTCATCGAACGCCCACACAGCTTCTCCACCGCCTGCAACATCGCCACACAGATTATCGCCCAGGTCGCAAGCTGCCAATACGGAGGCCAGTCAATCAGCCTCACGCACCTCGCACCTTTCGTGGACGTCAGCCGCAAGAAGATCCGCCGCTCGGTCTATGCCGAGATGCAGACAGTCGGCGTCCATGCCACTCCTGAGCAGATAGACGTCATGGTCGAGAAGCGTCTGCGCGAGGAGGTCGCTCGCGGCGTCCAGACCATCCAGTACCAAGTCGTCACGCTCATGACCACCAACGGGCAAGCGCCTTTCATCACCGTCCTGATGTATCTGGGCGAGGCACGCAACGAGCAGGAGAAGGCTGACCTCGCGCTCATCATCGAGGAGACCCTCAAGCAGCGCTATCAGGGCGTAAAGAACGAGGCGGGCGTTTGGATCACTCCCGCGTTCCCCAAGCTCATTTACGTTCTCGAGGAGG
>CACXDP010000135.1 GCA_902766445.1 uncultured Coriobacteriaceae bacterium | reverse complement strand
GGCCGGGGCCGCCGCGCTGGACGTTGACGACGAGCGCCGGAAGGTCCGCGCCCGCGAGGTACGAGATTCCCTCTGCCTTGAGCGAGACGCCCGGCGAGCTGGAACTGGTCATGACGCGCGCGCCTGCAGCAGCCGCGCCATAGACCATGTTGATCGCCGCAATCTCGGACTCGGCCTGCAAGAAGGTTCCGCCGATGAGCGGGAGTTTCTTTGCCATGTAGGCCGCAAGCTCGGTCTGCGGAGTGATGGGATAGCCAAAGAAGAAGCGGCAACCAGCGCGCATGGCCGCCTCGGCCAGCACCTCGTTGCCCTTCATGAGAACGCGCTCTTGCGCCTTGTTTTGCTCTGCCATTTACTTCACCACCGTAATCGCGACATCTGGGCAGGTGGCATAGCAAGACGAGCAGCCGATGCAACCGTCCTTCACCTGCTTTGCGGGATGATAGCCCTTAGGCGTGATGTGCTCGGTGTCAAGCGCGAGCACTCCCTTTGGGCACGCGGCGACGCACAGGCCGCAGCCCTTGCAAAACACGTCGTCCACAATGATACGTGCCATTCTCCCTCCCTCTCTCTCACTAGGGTTTATTGGCAAACAGCCATTATAGGACTAGTTAGGGCACGCCATGGGAGGTGCATCAATGTTTACAAAAGCGGCGCGTAGCGTCCACCTTTTGCTGTGGGGTGACTTGGGGGACTGTCCCTCCTGTCACGGTGACTGGGGGGACTGTCCCCCTGGTACCGGGGGACTGTCCCCCCAGTACCTGTCTCCCCAGTACCTTACTTGCGGGACATCCCGGCGGCGGCGATCGCTATGCCAGCGGCAGCAAGTCCTGCGGCTGCAAGGCTGCTCGGGTCACCGGTGTTGGGCGTCGAATTCTTTGACCCATTCGCGCTGCTCGACCCAGAACTCGAGCCACCCGCACCAGAGCCGGAGCCGTTCGAAGCGGAACCGTTGCCACCGGAACTCTCTCCCCCAGTACCAGCGGAGGAGTCCGATGTCGCCCGCACGGAGACTGGAGCGTCATGGAACCTCGCCACGTCCACTGTGCCCGCATCGACCGCCACCATGTCCATGGGAATCTCTGTCGGCGGCAGGTGGAACTCGATGTCATCCTCTGCCTGCGCCGTGATACCGGCCGCCACAGATGGATTTCGACTGACAAAGGTAACCTTGTGCTGGCCCTCCCATTCACCGGGAATCAAAAGCTCGATGGCGTATACCGAAGTCTTCCCCGGCGGGAGTGCAAAGTCGTCCTCGGTATTGGTGAACGTCCCATCGTCATTGAGCTGATTCCAGTTCGACTCCACCATCGTATTTGCGGCGAACGTCAACCAGCCACTGGCCTGCTCAACGCCACTCTCAAACATCGCAATCTCGCAACCCTGCAGATACGTGTTGCCATCGTTGCGTAGGGTAACGTAGAAGGTACAGGTCTTGCCCGGCGTTACGAACGGCTCGGGAGCCTCGGCACCCAAGGCCGTCACCGTGCGCACGAAGGGGATGGAGGTATACCAGAGAATTCCTCCGTTCTTCTGACGGTCCACGAACTCGGAACTCACTACCGTAAGCGCGGCATTCGTCCCGCTCAGACTCACGAGGTCGTCAATGCAGTGGTCAAGGTCAGCCATGATGAACGGATCGGAGAATTGCCCGTTCCTCAAGCGAGCAGCCATGAGGTGGCTCTCGAACTCCTGCGGTCCATCATGTGGCTCGCCATTCTCGTCCACCTCGAGCGCGCCCTCTCCCACGCGCGATTCAGGCCAGTAGATAAAGTCACCCCACACCTTGAAGGACGCGATACCAAAGTTCGACGGTCCAACCTTGGAAAACTGCATCGTGAACGCATTGACATCTTGGTCGAACTTGACGAGAGCTGCTGAGAGCTGGCCATCTACCGCCTGATTATCCTCGCTTCGCTCTGTAGCAAGGAAGCGTTGGCCCGAATAGTCGCTGACCGGCCTCAGATCCGTCGCATGCAGCCGTATGCGCGGGTCGATTGAACCGAGGTGTTGGAAGGTCACCTTCCAACTGCCCTGGCTTATGTCGCGTGGACCCATCCGTATGATATTCAATACGAAGTAGTAGGCCAGCTTTGCGCCACGTGCCATGAATGTAATCGAGAAACTATTGCTAGGCCAGAATATCAGCTCGTACGTGGATGGATCGAAGGGGGTTCCCAGGAGCGAATCCAAGAAACGAGGTTCCAGCACCAGGAATGTCTTGCCAACCTTCTCTTGATCGCCTGAGTAGGCAAGGATGAGCCCCATTCGCACGGTAACCTTGCTGCTATCGCTGCTCAGGACATTCTCTTTCGTATCGGCCATGCGGTCGAGGAAGCTGATGGTAACGACCGGTTTGACTCCCTCAGACTTGGAGTAGACATTGATCTGAAGGCTGGATATGCAGTGATACGCAGGGAGATCGGAAGACGAGCCATAAACCTTGCTACCCGCCCAAGACACTTTGGAATGAATCGCGCTGAACGGATTGCCCCCTTCTTTGCCGTTGTGCCGGAACTGCACGCAGCTGAACACCAGCTCGGTGGCAGCGGAGGCAAGGCTGTCGGTATGCCGGACGCCGGAAACGAATGCGACGCGCAGTATGAAGCCCCCCTCAGCCAATTCGGGATCGGAGATAACCCCCGCGAAGGGCGACTTGCTAAACGTGTCCGAAATCGCCGAAAACTCGTAGTCGCACACGTCGGCGCGAGAGATGCCGACAGATTTGTCAAACTCGAAGTCGAGTACCTGCCTCGTACCCGAGGCGCGGAAGGGCCCACTGAGTACCGTCGCAATGAGACGCGTGCGTGGCTGCCCGTTGACGACGACGCTGCCCAGGCGAAGCAAGAGACCCTCGCCGTTGACATCGACAACCTGCACGCGAGGGTTTCCGTACGTGAGATGTTGCATCGCTTCACTGGTGGACTCGAAGAGCAGCGGCCTATCAGCAATCGGCTGAATGCCGCCCTTGGCCCCGATGCCACGAACGCCCAGCTGCGTGTCCGCCAAGGCCGAAAGACCCATGCCCTGTTGCTCCCACACAGGCTCGTATTCGGGAATAGGATAGGTGGGGAAGGGCATCGCCGAGGTCGTCTCGGGCTCGGAGTCGCCCGTCTGGGCACCGTCGGCAGACTGCTCGGGCTGTTCCTCGCCGACGGGTAGGGCATCGCCCGCCTCGGGCTGTTCCTCGCCGACGGGTAGGGCATCGCCCGCCTCGGGCTGCTCCTCGCCGACAGGTTGAACGTCCGCCACATCCGCTTGGGCGGCAAGGCCCGCGCCAGCCGCCAGGAGACTCTCAGCCTGCGGCCCACCCTGCTCCCCTTCTGGCTCCAAACCTTCGGAATCCAGACCTTCGGACCCCAGGCCTTCGGACTGAGTCGCTCCGTCTTCCACACGCTCCGTTGCGCTTGCCGAACCTTCCATCGGAGCAGTAGCGCCTTCCTCGCGCACGTCAGCAGTCTCGCCCTGCGCAGCCCCCTCCTCCTCCGGGGTCGCCGCATCGGGCATCTCGAGCGTGTACATCACGCAGGGGATGAACACGCCGTCCTGCACCTCGATGGCATCCTCAACGTACGTCTCCCTCAGCACAGGACCGGGTATGGTCTCGTCGGATTGCCCTGAGAGACCGCCCTTGTAGGTGAACTCCTTCGACTCGAGCAGCATCTCATCGGTGACGGGCCGCATGTCCGCCAAGAACTCCTCAAGAGAAGTGGGGCTCTTCGACGGCAGCTCTTGATCGTCGGCCTGTGCCTTGGTCCCATTCATCCAGTTGTTCTTCCAGTTGTTGTCCTTGCCTTCCCACAGGCTAAAGACCTTGGTAAAGAGGAAGAACTCGATTACGAGGTCCGCATTGAGCGAGTAGCCCAGGATATAGTGCGGCAGCGGATGAGTTTTGGGGTCTAGTTCGCCACGATACGTGATACCGAGGAACGCGGTGAAGGTGAAGGATCCACGCACACTGATGGACGCAATGCCCTTGACGCCCACGCCAATGGACAAGGCCGGACTGATGACAAGGGTGAAGCTGAGGCCCGTGTTGGTGAAATCCCACCGATAGCGGTCGAAGGACCTGATGGTATCCCAGAGGCTCGGCTTCTTTATCGCTGGGTCCGGGGTCACGTACAATCCGCCGCCCAACGAAACAGTAAAGCTGGAGTTGACCGAAAACTGGACGAGAACGGGAATTGGCCCCGCGAAGAAGTTCTCCGACATGCTGAACGCAAGAGCAATGACGACCTGACCGACAAAGTTGCCCTGGAAGGTCGCCTTCTCTCTGTCCCACTTCGCCAATGCAGCAAACTGGAGATTGCCCGACGCCTTGAAGGTCCTGCTGTATTCGATTTGGCGAAAGGCGCCCTTCCTATCCATGGCGGCGCCTGTCTTGTCCAGGGTCTTGGACATCTTTTCCCCGAGCTTGTTTATTTGATCCTCCACCGACTTGCGCGGGAAAAACTTCCAACCGTTCTCTTCTGGTTTGCCACTATCGTTCACGTAGCCCCATGCGGGAGTCTTGAGCGTCAGTTGCACATATCCGAAAGGGTCGCCGTAGATGTTGATGGGAAACTCCGGCAACCACATGCTAAATGAGTCGCTGCCGCCCAAGGGGAACTGCGCTGGAAGCTTGAACTTGAGGCCGCTCGTCTTGTTCGTGCTGATGGGAGCAGCAACCTCGTCGCTAGATTGCTTCAAACCATCAAAGACCGCCTCGATCACCTTGAGATGAAGGGGGAAGTCGTAGGTAAGCCGGTTATTGGTCGTGACCTCAATGAGGAAGTCCCTGTCAGCCGCCAGCGCATGCGAGCTCGTCGTGTTCAAGAAGTCTTGGGCGAAGTTGGCCGTGAGCACGCCATTGCTTGGACGAGCTTGGACGGCACAGCATTCCTTGCCGCTCTCGCGCTCAACGAGTCGCACCGTGGCATCGCCATCATCGGGAAGGTCGTGCACGCTGACGGAGAGGGTACGTTCCTCGGTATTGCTAGCGCTCGAATTGAACTCGTTCTCTGTATAGAGCACGTCCCAATCGCTGAAAGTGGCCATTGCCGGGTATGGAAGGCCATCGGTCAACTGGCGTGTGGGAGCGATGTGGCCTTGACCTCCCTCGATGCGCATGATGCCCGTAGTATAACTGCGGTATCCGTCACAAGTGACTTCCACCTGTCCGTTGAAGTTGAACGTTTTAAGCTCCGCTAGATTGTCCGGGTTTTCCGCAAGCTCGCTTATGTCGAGCGTCAGCTGACCGTCCTCTTTCGTATATCCATCAGCGACTTTCTGGTTGTAGCGTGAGGTCACCTTGACGTAAGCACCGGGAACGGGTTTCTTTTCTTCACTGCCCATGTCGACGACTAGGAAGCCCACTTCGGACATCTTGAGCACGATAAGCAAAACACCAGCTTGATCGGTGGGTTTTTCGAGCGTCCCACCGTGCTCCTCGCCCTCGGGTGCCGACGTTGCCGCCAGTGCCTCCTGAGGTGACGTGGTGTAGAGCACGCCACCAAGAACAGCGGGCAATGTGAGAAACGCGTCAGATGCCAGGCGGACGAATCCGCGTCGGGAGATGCTCGATGCCATGGGTGCTCCTTAGGTTCGTTGGACAACAATTAATGCCTATGTTAGAGGAGCTCGTAGGTCGCGTCAAAGATAACCTCCGCTTGCGCAATGTCGGCGTGCTGTCAATTGTATGATTGTGTTACTATGTATAGTCCCTTGGAATCACAGAAAGGAGCACGAGCGTGAGCACCTATGCCATCAGCGACGTACACGGCTGCTTTGAACAGCTGCAAGCCCTTCTGGACAAGGTTTCCCCCACCAAGGAGGACCATGTATACCTGTTGGGCGACATGCTCGACCGGGGACCGCAATCCGCAGAGGCACTCGTCTGGGCCACGACCGAGGCGCCAGAGGGCTTTCACTTCTTGCTGGGCAACCACGAGGACATGGCTGGCTGCGTCATCTGTCGCAATCCCGTGGACATCAAGCTGAGTTCAGGCTGGGACAACGAGGACCCTTGGGCATACAACGGCGGATGGGAGACCGCCGACCAGCTGATGAATCGTACCGACCCCGACTGGCGTCACGATGTACTTGAACCCTGGCTGAGAGAGCTCTCCCCCTTTGCCGCTGTCACCGTCGGCGAGCGTGAGCTCATGCTCGTACACGCGGGATTCGACCCGAGCGAATGGGACGATAAGGCTCGCTTCTGGTGCGACCAGATGACCGATGAGCTCGCGCACAAACAACAGGTGGACGTAGGCCACGGCTTCGGCAAGCAGCTGGAGCAAGACATGATCTGGGCGCGCGAGGGCTGGTACGATTACACCGGCGACATCCCCATGGTGACGATATTTGGGCACACGCCCACGGTCTACCTCACGCGACAAATGGAGATGGAACGCCGCTGGTACAGTAGTCCCCGCGAGGCTGACGCCGCCCTCGACGGTACGTGGTTGAGCACCGTACCCGCCGAGAGCGGTCGCATCTGGCGCAACGAATCCTATGGCAACGCGCGCATCGACATCGACTGCGGATGCGCCTACGGCGGCAGACTCGCGGCACTCAGGCTTGATGACATGGAGGAGTTCTACGTAGACGGCCTCACAGACTAGTGAGGCCGGATGCCAATCTCTTCGAGCGTCTAGGAAACGTCCTGAGAAGCCACCTCGTCAGCGCTGAGGCATGACGGCTGCTCAAAGCCTTGACTCTCGTCGGCGCTGACATCGCCATCGGCCGCGACCGATGTGTCTTCCTCAGCCTCAGCCTGCTGCGAGGACTCGACGTCCTGCTCAGCCGTCGTGTCCTCCGCAGCGGACTGCGCTGGCGCGTCAGGATTTGACTTGCCACCGCCAGCAAACGCCACGGAGTCGGGAACCGTCGACTCGACAGCCTTGTTTGATCCCACGATCTTGTAGAACTCCGACGACGACTCCTTCGTGGCGTCGAGCGGAGTAACAAAGTCCTCGTCAATCGGGAAGAGAATCGATCCGTTAGTCTCGTTGGAGCGGCCCTCTTGCTCGTTCACGTACAGCACATAGTTAAGATAGTCCACGACGAAGGAGACAGACTTCTCGTCGCCATCTCCTGAGTATTGAGTAAGGCCATTGGCCTGACTGATTTCGGGCCCCTTTATGAACTTGGCTTCGAAGTCGCTCGTATCTTTGTACAACTTGACACCATTCTCGTCGACGGGAGAGACGTCGGCTATAACCTGGTCAAGTGTTTCGCCCTTGTGCATGCGCTCTAGGGCATCGTTTAGTCCCTTGCAGAGCTTCTCCATGGATACGCCTTCAATCTTTTCATTCTCTATGATGATGGCAGAAGACCCAGTGTTTTTAATATTTACCAAATCTGACAGGTATAGCGTTGCCAGATAACCGCAAACATAAGCGGACGGCGTGTTGTCGATCTCTTTGTCCCCATCGTAACCGCTGCAAAAGCCTAGGTCGTAATAGGCAGATTTGCCGTTCAGCTTACCGTTGAGGTAGTTATCGAGAAGAGTTCCCCTCGAATAGTTGTCATCCAACTTGCCTTGTGTGTTTGTCCTCAAACCGTCGAAGACATCTTTGCGATACTGATAGACGTTTTGCACCGCAGAGGCCGACCCCTCAAAGAACCAGCTGGGAAATGCGAGCTTGGCAAACCGGTCATTCGCATCCTTATCTATCAGCCCGCCATTTTTGTCGAAAATGTAGTCACTGGTCTTTAGTACTCCAGTCATGCCCGTACGGTTGTAGTCATCCATGAAAGCGTGGAACAGCTCATGCACCAAGGTGTTCTCCAGGTTTCGTACGCTCTCCCCATCGCGCGAGAGAACGAGCTTGCCCGTGTTCGCATCATGAACGGGCTTTTCGTTCTCTGTGACCACCAAATCGTCTATGTTCACGGCCATCAAATAGCAATACCTGTAGACGTCCTCTTCCTTGACAGCTTTGTCCGTAACATACGCGAGTGACCTGGGTGAGGCGGTCTCGTGCTCTGGCAGGCCGTCCTTGTCGCCCTCTAAGTAATAGATGTACAGCCCGATTTGCGTGCCTATCTCGCCGTTCTCGGACGCGGTGCGAAACGCGGGAAAGCTGTTGAGCAGCAGCTCGACCGCCTGAGGCTCCAGCCTGTCAAAAATGAGGTCGATGAGCCACTCCAGATCCTCGACCGAGAAGTTGTCCTTTGCCGTCTGGGCGCAATATACATCGACGGTGGACTGTCGGGCATCACCATCGTCGCCGCCGAGCCCTTGCTCCTCTTCCGGCGTGGACTCGTCTGAGGTGCCTGCCGTCGCAGGACTCACGTCTGCCGAAGGGCCTGCGGCCACCGGCGAGCTCTCGGCCGCCTCGTCAGACCGCTTCTCGGCCTCGCCTCCTCGCACTGCACCGAAGAAGTCCCTGATCGAGGCGGGCAGGATGTAGGTGACGGCCGTGGCGGCGTTATAGACGGAGACGATCTCATTGCCCCCGAAGAGCTCGGTAAGTGAGTCGGAGAGGGAAACCTGGTAGGCATCGCCCTCAATCGCATAGCCCTCGGGAACATAGAACGCGAGCGCGGGCAGGTACGACCTGCCCTCCTCAGCCTTGGTGGCGAGCGAGAGGTCGTCGCGGACCCACAGGACGGGAATCTCCCACGAGACGCTCGGGTCTGCGGAGACCTCCGCCGTGCCGTCCAGCGCCGCACCGATCTCGGGCGCCGCGACCCCGTCGATGCGGACGTTGCTTATCGTCACGCGCCCATCCGCTTGCGTGTGGTTCTCGACCCGCACACCGGTAGCCTGGGCAAGGACCACGGCAGGCGAGCAGACGGATAGGGCCATCGAGAGCGACAACGCAAACGACAGAATTCGCCTGGCGATGGTATGTGACATGGGTTGTTCCTCCTTGGATTGGCGTAGCTGCATATGCCATAGCTATAATATCGCATTTGAATCCTAGCGCCCGAGGAGATGTGCGTATGGGGCCATCCCCCTTCGACATCTCTCCTGTGAGTAACCGAGTCGGAAAACAAGACCGGAAGCCAATACGGCGAGGAGCGCCTGCTCGCCTTCGCCGAGGGAAGGTACTCCCTCGGACCGCAGGCATTCATCGAGGAACTGCGCGCTGACGTCTCGACATGAGCAGATGGCGCCGAGCAGTCAGACGACATTACAATCCTTGCCCTGGAGCTGCGCGACACCGCAGGTGACTAAACGCGAGCGCACGCAGCATCCAGGGGATCGCCTATGGCCACAGCGACCTTTTCCGATAGTTTCGAGCACGGGCACGCCCTTCTCAGAGCATGGCAGCTACACCGCTCACGCGATCGAGACGCTCGGCAATCCACGTCTTTATTACCGCCTGACGGTTGATGCCCAGTCTTCTGGCTTCATCGTCAAGGGCTTCAACCATCCATGTCGGAAAGTCCACGTTCACGCGCTTAAGCTCCAGATTGGGTCGCTCCCCGCGCTCCATGTCAAAATAGTCGAGCACGTCTTCTCCAGCGTCGAAACGCTCAAGCAGATTTTCTTCAGTTGTTCTTGTTGCGCACATACGCTCTCCTCTCCCTTTCTGTCGACCGTCGCGCCGATATGATGCGTATCGCGTCGCCCCTCTTTGTATGGATAACTGTATACAGCATACAATACGCTTGTCCGATGGCCATCAGGCGCTTCTCTCCACGCCTTCTCGCATGAAGGACGAGGAGATTGGGGTCACGCCATATCTCGATGACCTCCTCAAAGCTAACGTGATGCCTTTCTTGGTTGGCCTTATTCTTCTCCTCGTCGTATATGAAGCGCATATATACCTCCAATATGGCTACTATATACCTATATTATAACACCAACTCATCAGCAATTGAAAAGAGACACGAAACCGCTCTTTAACGCATAAGAGAACGTCCCCCTGGTGGTGGCAGGGGGACGTTTGGAATTTCGCGGCCTATAGTCTAGCTATACATCTTTAAAGCCTGGAAGAACGCTTCCTTTCGTGGGTTGTTGATCACGTGAACCGGCTTCAGCTGGTTTGGATTCGCCCCGTTCCAGATCCGAATGTCTCGATACAGCGCGTAGGTCTGCGGCTGCAGCAGAATCAGCTTCATGGGCGCCAAAACACCCGCGTCGATGAAGTGAGCGTAGAACTCATGGACATCGCAGAGCTCCTGACGGGAATGAGCTTTGACGAGCCAGCGGTGCCGGTCGTACGGGCGTAGAACGCGATGGGGTAGGCCGTCAGGACGTTCTTCTCCCCATGAAGCATTCTGACAACGTCTGTCGCATAGTCGTCAAAGTCGGTAAGGGACAGGACGCTCTTGTAATCCTGGAGAGACTTGATACTAGAAAAGCCGTACTTCTGCCCATACTCGGTGTCCTCGTTGTCATGCACGAGCGACAAGAGCCTTCCCTCCGCAGTTTTTGCAGCGTTTTGGCAGTTTTGCTCAAATGTCTCTAGCAGACCCATGTCAGTCTCCTTGCTCGTTTTGCCGAATGATTTGCTTAAAAGCATTTCGGACTATAAACCGCCTTGTCCAACAAAAGACCAACAAGGATCCCTCATACGAGCAGGAGTTCTCGCCGGCGCGGATGACCGACCAACGTAGCCAAGGCATGTGAATGCAAATGCGGGGCAACGGGAGGTCCTTTCTCCGTTGCCCCGCATCAGTGCTATTCAGTGAGCATCAGCCCACTCAGCCGCTACTCAGTGCCCAGCATCTCCTTGGTGGAGGAGGTGAACTGTGCGTTCGCGATTTCCTTGCCCTCATCAAAGGCAGCCTTGCGCTCGGCGCGCTTGGCCTTGAGCTCATCGAAGTGGGCCTTGATCTTTGACTTACGCTCTTCGCGTTTCTCGGCCCTCTCTGCCTTGCGCTCGGCGCGGAGCTGCTGACGAAGTTGGTTCTCGAACTCGGCTGTGGCCTCACGGGCGAGATCGACCTCGTTGGCTACGTCCACGGCAAAATGACGAATGATGGTGGTCTCATAAGCAGCAAAGGCAGCGTCGAATGCGGGCTCGTCCTCTTGGACCAGCGCTATGATGGCAGTCTCGCCGTCATACAGCTTGGCTGCGGTGACCTCGAGCATCGAGACGCTGTCGACGGCGTCCATCGAGTCGAACGTGCTACCAACAAGGGCTCCAGTGCCCGCACCAAGAATGACGCCAAGGGGGCCTCCCAGGATGCCCACAATCGACCCCATCATCATACCCGTCGCCGTGTCATCAGCAGTGACGGCGGCAGCGTCGAACGCATCGACGATTGTGATTGCGTCACCCTCACGCTTGAGCAACGACGCCTCGGCCACTGCATAACCATCACCGAAGGGCATGCTACGAATCTCGGAAAACGCCTTGTAGGCCTCGCTCTCGACCTCGAATATTGCGGTTACCACGTTCTCCATTTTCGCTCCTTTCGTTTGAAGGAAGATACGCGTTACGTACTGTAGCAGCTATTACCCACCAAGCATCTAGCAATGACGCACGACACGAAACTCACAGCGGACTAAAGGACGAGCGAATCTGGAGCCGCCCTCATATGCAGCACTGGAATGGGTACGCTCCGCTCGTTCGTATGACCAGCCTCCCGAAAAACTGACGGCAAGAAGGGTTGACGGGGTGCTGACCTTGTGCTAGCGTCCTTAGCGACGAATGGGAAGGACTGATTGTGAACCGTCAAGCGCTCAAACATTATTATCTGCTGCTTGAAGCCAGCCTAACGCTGGCACCCTTCACGCTACCAGTCCACGACGCCTGGGGAGGATCGTCGTAGCCCAACAATCACGCGAGTGCAAGAGGCGCGGACTGGAAGCTATCCAGCCCGCGCCTTTTTTCATCGCGCGAACAAGCGCCCCCGTGGCGGAAATGGCAGACGCAACGGTCTCAGAAGCCGTTGTCCCAAGCGGACGTCCGAGTTCGAATCTCGGCGGGGGCACCATACGAGGAAGGAGTAGGACTTGTTTACCATTGAAGGAAGCTACGAGACCGCAACCTGCTACGCGACCTGCATCGAGGAGGGCGCCATCGAGCAGATCCGCGCGATGTGCGACCAGCCCTTCGCCGAGGGCGCGCACGTGCGCATCATGCCCGACGCACACGCCGGCGCGGGCTGCACCATCGGGACCACGATGCACGTGACGGACAAGGCCGTGCCCAACATCGTGGGCGTGGACATAGGCTGCGGCATGTACACCGTGGACTTGGGGCGGCGCGACATCGACCTGCCCGCATTTGACGACGCGTGCCACGCCGTGCCCTCGGGGTTCAGCGTGTGGGAGGGGCGGCGCGAGCGCTTCGACCTCGCGGAGCTGCGCTGCCACCGCGCGCTGCGCGACACGCGGCGGCTCGAGCGCAGCCTGGGCACGCTCGGTGGCGGCAACCACTTCATCGAGATCGACGAGGCAGACGACGGCAACAAGTATCTCGTGATTCACTCAGGTAGCCGCAACCTCGGCACCCAGGTGGCGTCGCACTACCAGAAGCTTGCGGTGGAGCTGCATCGGGGCAAGGAGGAGTACTTCGCCAAGCGCGACGCGCTCATCGCCGAGTACAAGGCGGCAGGTCGTCGTCGCGAGATCCAAGGCGCGCTCAAGCGGCTACGCTGGGAGGGGCACGAGCCCGACGCACCGGCGGACCTGTGCTGGCTCTATGGCAGCTACCTCGAGGACTACCTGCACGACATCGCCGTGTGCCAGCGGTTCGCGCGACGCAACCGCGAGGTCATGGCGGAGGTCATCGTCAGCATGACGGGTCTTGGCGACCGCGACGCCTTCCACACCATCCACAACTACATCGACACCGACGAGATGATCCTGCGCAAGGGGGCGATAGCCGCGCACAAGGGAGAGTTGGTGCTCATCCCGCTCAACATGCGCGACGGCTCGGTGCTCGCGCGCGGTCGCGGCAACGCGGAGTGGAACTTCTCGGCGCCGCACGGGGCGGGGCGCGTCCTCTCGCGCACGGCGGCGAAGGAGCAGCTGAGCCTAGACGAGTACCGCGCGCAGATGGCGGGCGTCTACACGACCTCCGTCTCGGCGGCGACGCTCGACGAGGCGCCCGGTGCGTACAAGTCGGCCGACGACATCCTCGGCCCCATCGCCGAGGCGGTCGACATCGTGGAGCGGCTGCGCCCGATCTACAACTTCAAGGCCTCGTAGCTGCGTACCAAAGGGTGCTCTCGTGGGAGCTTGTTCCATCGTAGCGAGCCAAGTGATGCGGGTATACTGTTTCCAAAGGCCAACGTGGTCGGGAGGACGAATGGGAATCTACCTCAATCCTGGCAACCAGATGTTCCAACGAGCGCTCAACGCGCAGTTCTATGTCGATAAAAGCGGACTTTTGTCATTTATGAATGCGCGTCTCGGACTTGACTCAGGCTTCGTGGCCATAAGCCGGCCGCGACGCTTCGGCAAGTCCGTGGACGCGAACATGCTGGTGGCCTACTACTCCCGCGGCTGCGACTCTCGCGCGCAGTTCGAGGGGCTAAAGATTGCCTCCGATCCCTCCTTCGAGCGCCACCTCAACGCACACGACGTCATCCGCGTGGATGCCCAGCGCCTTATTGGACGCGGCGGCGGAATCCAGAACCTGCCGGAGACGTTCCAGACCTGCGTGCTCACCGAGATTCTGCGTGAGTGGCCCGATGCACAGCCCTACCTCGAGGGAGACCTCGCCGGCGCGCTCGAGCTCGCGGCAGAGGCCAAGGGCTCCGGCTTCGTCTTCGTCATCGACGAATGGGACTGCCCCATGCGCGAGGCCGCCGACGACGAGGCCCTGCAGCGACGCTGGCTCGACTTCCTGCGCGACCTCTTCAAGGGCGCCCCCTACGTGGACGCGGCCTACATGACAGGCATCCTGCCCATCAAGAAGTACGGACGCCACTCGGCGCTCAACTTGTTCCGAGAGTACTCGGTGGTCGACCCCAAAGACCTGGCGTCGCTCGTAGGCTTTAACGCCGACGAGGTCGAGCGCCTGTGTGCGCGCTTCGGCATGGACTACGCACAGATGAAGCACTGGTACGACGGCTACCTCATCGGTCCCGACCGAACCCACGTGTACAACCCCAACTCCGTGGCTTGTGCCATCGACAGCGGGCACTACTCCAACTACTGGACCTCCACCGAGACCTACGAGGCGCTGCAGGCCTACATCGACATGGACTTCGACGGCGTCCAGCAGGACCTCGTGGCCATGCTCGACGGCCAGCGAGTGCCCGTGAGCGTCGGACACTTTGAGAACGACATGCGTACGATCCGATCGAAGAACGACATGTACACGCTCCTCGTGCATCTGGGCTACCTTGGCTACGACCAGTTGGAGCGGACCGTCTTCATTCCCAACGAGGAGATCCGCCGCGAGTTCGCTGTGTCGGTGGAGACGGGCGCTCGCCCCGAGTTGGCCCGCCTGGTGCGCGACTCGCGCGAGCTGCAGCGCCGAACGCTGGAGGGCGACACCGAATACGTAGCCGACGCGGTGCGCCGTGCGCACAACAGCGCCGCTGGGCCGCACTACTACAACGACGAGCAATCCCTGCGCGCCGCTGTCAAGCTCGCCTACATCTGGAGCGTGGACGACTACCTGCGGGTGGACGAGCTCCCAGGAGGCCGCGGCTACGCGGACCTCGCCTTCGTGCCCAAGTCGGACTCAAAGCTGCCGCCCCTTGTGGTGGAGCTCAAGTGGGACAAGGTTGCCGACGCCGCGATCGACCAGATTCGCGCGCACGACTACCCCGCAGCGCTCGCAGGCCTCTCCGGCGAATGCGTGCTGGTGGGGATCACCTACCGCGAGGGCGCCGATGAGCACGAGTGCACGATCGAGCGCGTGGAATTGGGGTAGGCGAAACAACGCGCGAAAGGGGCTGCCGCGAATCGAGCGCAGTGTTAGGAGCGACAACCGCATGCAGGACGAGAGGCTTTCAATCCGCCACGCATGCCCTCGTTGACGCCCATCACGACCGCCTCGTCGCTGGGCCAGCGCTGTCGTGGCCGACGTCACTTCTTGACGACACTGCCTTATTGGCGATGACGACGTCGAGATCGCGTTCCGATGTGCGGTGTAGGAGGGTGCGGGTCACCGGGGCGAACACTGGCTCAGACCCTGCCGGTTGGTGATTCCACTCCTTCCTCCCCACGGTCTCAACGGCCTTTCCTATGGTCTCTTGGCCTTGGGCACCGCGCGCCTCGGTCGGATTTGCGCTTCGTGCGCGCCTCTCCGGTCGGATTTTCGCTTCGTGCGCGCCTCTCCGGTCGGATTTTCGTTTCGTGCGCGCTGACAGCCTGCATGAAAGCAAATTACAGCCGAAACCTCCGCACGAAACGCATTTCCAGCCGATTGCCGCCGCACCAAACGCAATCACAGCCGACGGCCTCGCACGAAACGCAATCACAGCCGACGGCCTCGCACGAAACGCATTTCCAGCCGATTGCCGCCGCACCAAACGCAATCCTGGCTTACACCACCGAGCGGTAAAGAAGCAGAAACTCCCTCGGACCTCATAATTAAAGGTCAAACCCAAAGCCTGTGGGCTGATGTCTTGCTTTTGGCATTCCTGGACCGGCGGCGTAATCGACGACCACGTGTTGCGTTCCTCGGGTTTTACGTTGGCGTGGCAGCGTTCCTCGAGATCGGCGTCCGCGTGGCTCGCTTTCCTTGGAATCGACGTCCGCGTGGCTGGATTCCCCCGGTTTTGCGTTCCCGTGGCAAAAATCGCCCCGCCAACGTCAATCAGGGGGCAAAAAACCACGCCAACGTCGATCCCATCGAACGCCTGCCACGGCAACGTCGATCCCGCGGAACACCTGCCACACCAACGTCAATCTCCGGGAACGCCTGCCACGGCAACGTCGATCCCATGGAACGCCCCGCGGGGCTGGTCAGACGAACCCCTCTGTAACTCGAGCATTTGTTGCGTTGTGGAATAGAACCGTCCAACGCTGGCCCATGTGCGGCTGCCGACCCACGGGCTTTGGGACTAAACCATAATTACGAGTGGCTCAGGTACGGAAGAGGAACCGTTACCTTTGCCACACGTCGTCGTGCAACTCCCACCAGCCTCACACGAAGCCGGTCTTGTCCAGGTAAAAGCCCCCGCCCTTGCGAATCTCCTCGAACCCCTGTGCCTCTATGCTTATCGTCCTCGCCATGGCCGCCTCCCCTCGCGGTTGCCCACTACCAAGGAAGACGCACGTGACGCGGCATGAGGAGCATCGGCTCGTCTTCCTCAGAGGCTTCGGGCATCTCCCCCACCACATCGGGAATGACGGTAGCCTCGAGCGGCAGACCGCACAAACGGGCAACCTCGCGCGCGAAGACACGCCCCCGCTCGACATGCTCAATCGTTGTCTCGTCCCCAAGATTCGAGGTGTTCAGGATGGCATCCGCCCGTAGGTGCGCATGCTCCTCGATGCTTGGCAACATCGCCGCTGCCTCTTCGGGTGCCTGCGTGAGCGCGCGGAAGGCCGAAACCACGTACAGCACCCGCGCGTCCGCCTTGCGTAGCTGAGCCGACCAGCGCCCGATGGTCGTAGCCCCGTCATCGTCTCCTCCCACGTCAAGGATCAGCCTCCGATGCTCCGGGGCCGCCAGCGCGAGTTCGATGACCGCATCCAACTCACCAGTAAGGCTCGGCGTGTCGAGCGTGGTGCGTGCGAGCACAGGCGCGATGAGGCGCACACCTGCGTCGTCAAGCAGCTCGGGATAGTCGCTCGAGCGAAAGTACGGATTCACGACGTCGAGGTCAGCGAGCGTCACCTCACGGCCAGCCGCGGCCTCAGCGAGCGCGAAGCCCAGCGCAACGTTCGTCTTCCCCACCCCAGCGTGACCCATGAGCACCGTTATTGGAGCAAGTTCGAGCTTTGCCATGTTCTTTCCTCCCAGTCAAGACCGTGCGGCATGCGCGGCAGCCTGTCGCGGCTCAGCCGACGAGAACCTCTTTGCCGCGGAACGCGATACCGTAGGCGCGGATGCGCTCTGGTGCTATGCCGCGCCCCACGAGGCCGGCGACGTAGGCCTTCTCCTCTATCTGCGCCTTCGCGCGGGCGACGGTGTCCTCCAGGCCCCGCTCGCGCCTTGGGTCGAACACCTTGAACTCCATCACTGCGGCGGGGTCGGAACCCCCGGCACCGTCCGAGGGCACGAGAGCCACGTCGTAGCGGCCCCGCCCGCTCTCGCGGTTGGACTCCACGGACCAGCGTCCGCGGAGGTGGGCCAGCAGGCCTAGCACCAAGCCGTGGTAGAAGCGCTCCGGCTCGCTCTCGGCGGGACGGGTTGCACCGTCGAAGTGCGACATACAGGCGTCCGTGACATCACGAAGATAGTCGGTGGCCCCCTCCGCGTCGCCTGCGAGCAGCGCGTCGGCGAGGCGCCCATAGGACCTCCTGGCCCTCGCGAACCACCCCTGGACCATGCGGTCGAAGGTCTTGCGCACCTCGAGATTGGTGAGGACGAGTGCACGGGGAGTATCCTCGAGGTTCCTCGGCACGGGCCCAGGGGCCGTTACGTATCCCGCGGCGAGCAACAACGCCCACACGGCGCCTGGGGCGTACGCCAGCTCGGAGAAGACCACCTGCTCGTCTATGGTCTCCAGCACGGTGCCGCCTGCCAGGAGCACCTCGAAGTCGCCCTTGAGGTCGTCGTCGCCCGCCCTCACGATGCTCGACACCAGCTCGTTTGAGCTGGTGTTGGCCCAGTATGCGCCGAGTGTGCCCCTGTTATCCAGGTACTTGCTCACAGACCAGGGGTTGTATACGTGCCCCTCGCCGCCAAAGGTGAATCCGTCATACCAGCGCCGGACGTCTTCTGTCGTATCCTCCAGCCCGTACTCGGCAAGCACCGCATCCACCTCGGCCTGCGTGAAACCAAAGGCGGTGCGGTACTTGCGGGAGGACGTGGTAATCACCTCCAGGTTGTTTAGATCGCTGAATATCGATTCGCGCGACACGCGTGTGACGCCGGTTATGAGCCCTCGACCCAGCGCGGGGTTTGTCTTGAAGGTGGTGTTCATGAGGTCGCGCATGAAGGACGCGGCCTCGTCCCAGAAGTCTCCCGTCCACGCCTCCTGCATCGGTGCGTCGTACTCGTCGAGCAGCACCACGGGCCTCACACCCCAGTAGCGAAGTAGCAGGCCGCAGAGCGTGTTGGGCACGGCGGCGCAGGTCACGGGATCCATGTCCCTGCGGATGTCGGCCAATGCCGCGCGGTCCGCGTCGGTAAGACCCTCCCAGCCGCGGAGGTATCCGTGCGCCTCCACCGCCGATACCATGAGGGAGTTCACCCGTTTGAGAACGCCTTGCATGTCCCCCTGTTTCACGTTAGCGAAGCTGAGGAAGACGACCGGCACCGTGCCCTGCAGCGTCCGCATGGCGCTGCGCCTCTCGGGCGTGCCGCCCTCCCACACGTCGAGCCCACCGAAAAGCTCCTCCCCGCGCCCGGCGTACTCCGTGGAGAGGAAACATCGCACAGTGTCCAGGTTGAGCGTCTTGCCGAAGCGCCTGGGGCGGCAGACTAGGGTCACGACGTCGCCCGCGAGCCACCAGTCCCTTAGGAATCCGGTCTTGTCCACATAGAAGTACCCGCCCTTGCGAATCTCCTCGAACCCTTGTGCCCCTATGCTTATCGTCCTCGCCATGGTCACCTCCCCTCGCGGTCGTCTTGTCACCATCATAGCGCATGGGGGCGGTATGGAAGGGGGCTGCATGTTCCGCGCACGTTGCCGCATGCCCCTCTACGCTTGCGCTATTCTTTCGTGGACGGACCGGCGGAAAACCCACAGGACTCCCAACGAGAGCATCGCTGCCATCGCCGATGTCACCGGCAAGTTGTACCAGATGCCCGTGAGCCCCCACGGCGACAGGAGCATCAGCACGAATAGCGGACACACAAGCGCTTGCCCGATGCTCACCAGCGTGGCGAGGCGCGATTGCCCCACCGCCACCATATATGCCTGAGTCGAGAAGGGAAGCCATCTCACCACAAGCGAAGTGCCGAAGGCGCGCAAGGCAAACACCGCCTCGCCCATGAATTCCGCCGTTGCCCGAGGCACAAAGACATGCACCACAAGCTCTGGCACACACAGCACACCCACCATGAACACGCCCGACATGAGCGCCGTCGCCACAAAGCAGCACCTCTCCAGGGCCTTGACGCGAGCGAGATTCTTTGCGCCCCAGTTGAACCCCACCGCCGGCTGCATTGCGTCCACCGTCCCGTACATGAGCATGACGATCAAGCCATCGACGAACATCAGCACACCATATATAGAGATGGCGTCCTCGCCCCCCAGCGCGAGCAGGACCACGTCAAACACGACGGAGGTCACGCGGCCGGCAACGTTTTCCAGGAACTCCGGCAATCCATTGCGCACGATCTCGCGCATGAGCGACCAGCTCCAGTGAGGGCGTACGAACGAAAGGTCCATGCCCCCGCGAAGGAACGGGTACAGCGCGACCATAACCGCCAAGACCATGGCGATGCAGTACGAGAGTGCCGACGCACCTACACCCATGTCCATCACGCCCAGCAGCACGAATTCGATGGCGGCGCCCGACGCCGCCATAAAGACGTTCGTCCAAAAACTTCGACGAATGCGACCGCATATGCGCAGATAGTTATCGGCCGCGAAGCCTATGGACGTGAGCGGAAGAAAGGCGGAGTACACGCGCAGGTACAGCGTGGCCTGACGCGCAAGCTCACCCGTCGCACCCATGGCCGCCATTATGAACGGTGCGGCGACAAGGAAGAAGAGTCCCGTCGCGAGACCCGTACCGACGTTGAGCAGGCAGGCGCAGGTAAAGATATTGTTTGCCTTGTCGCGCTCTCCTTTGCCATGCGCGATGGAGATGGGGACGGACGACCCCACGCCTATGAGGTCGCCAAATGCGAAGTTGATGATGACGAACGGCATGGCAAGGTTGATGGCGGCAAACGCCGTCTCGCCCACAAACTGCCCCACAAACACGCCGTCAACAAGGTCGTACAAGGATGACACCAGCATCCCCAAGCCCCCAGGCAACGCCGCCGTCAGAAAGAGGCGCAACGGCGGCGTCTGGGAAAAGAGCTCTTCGGATGAGGTAGCCATAGGCACTCCGTCTAGCCCACTACGCGGTCTCGATGTTCGCCGCCTCGTGGAGGTTGAGCAGGTCGACTGCCTCCTCGCGCATCTTGTACTTCTGAATCTTGCCGGCCTCGTTCATGGGATAGCCGTCCACAAAGACGACGTACTCCGGCACCTTTTCCTTGGCGATGCGGGCGCGGCAGAACTCCTTGACCTCCTCGGCCGTCGCCGTCTCGCCCTCGTGCAGGATGATCTCGGCGCAGACGACCTCGCCGTAGACCTTGTCGGGAACGCCGATGACCTGCACGTCCTTGGTCTTTGGGAAGGTGTAGAGGAAGTCCTCGATCTCCTTGGGGTAGACGTTCTCACCGCCACGGATGATCATGTCCTTGACGCGGCCGGTAACGCGGTAGTAGCCGTCGGGTTGGCGCAAGAGGATGTCGCCGGAATGCAGCCAGCCGTCCTTGTCGACGGTCGCGGCCGTGGCCTCGGGCATCTTGTAGTAGCCCTTCATCGTGTTG